>JALZJW010000010.1 GCA_030859565.1 Pseudomonadota bacterium | reverse complement strand
GCGAGGGGAACAGCAATGGCCGGATGGCCTGGCAGAAGAGGGCCGCGACACCGGTCGCCGGAGCGACGAGCGCCGGGTCTTACCGCATCCGGTTCTGGGTCTCATCAAGGCGGCCATGATCATGAGCTGGGAACGGCAGGTCAGCTACTGGTACACGGCAATGGAGCCGCGACTGGATCGGCGCCTGCGTCAGTTTGGACTCGTGCTCCGGCCTGTGAGCCCGCCGGTCGAATATCACGGACCGGTCCGCGCCCACGGGGGCTTCCTTCCGGAAGTCTTTGCAAATATGCACCAGCAGCGTCCCGAGGTATGGTGTTTGCTCACTGAGAACGGTAAGATCTGGCCCGCGCCGCGCGATGATGCAGCCAGTGCAGCACAGCGCCAGGCGAGTTAAGCGAAAGACATTCAGGAGGGGGATTGCTCGGGCGTAGTAGCGCTGAAGGTGCTGCGCTCGCAACTCACATACCGCCCCGATGGCATTCTCAATGCCGTTGCCTGCCACTCGTCAGCGAGCCACGGTTGCTACACGTTTCGTGGTAGTGCTGCGCCACGGAGTTGTCCTTGTTAAGTGCGCCCGGCCGGCGCTCGCCGGGCCATCGACAGGGAGGGGTACCGGCTCGACGCTCGGGGCGTGGGCGCTTTGCCTGATCCTGCTGTGCGGGTGGCCAGCCCGAGCAAATTCGGAGGAGGTGGTCGTCGCCGTCAATCCGACGGCACCCGTGGGGGAGGCGATCGCCCGAAACACGCTATCCGCGATTTTCGGCATGCGGCTGCGTGCCTGGGAGGACGGTACGCCAATTCGCGTCTACGTGCTCCCGGACAATCATGCGGTGCATGTCAGGTTCTGCAAGCAGATCCTCGGGGTCTTTCCACACCAGTATCGGACAGCCTGGGACCGCCTCGTCTATTCGGGCACCGGACAGGCGCCTCTTGAGGTGGCGAGCGAGGAGGAAATGCGCGCCAGGGTGGCAGGCACCCGCGGCGAGGCGCCCGTCGTGGTGGACAGCGAGGAGGAAATGCGCGCAAAGGTGGCAGGCACGGACGGCGCGATCGGGTACCTATCGCGGAAGATGATTGATGAGAGCGTTACTTTCCTGCCGGTTCAGTAGAAGCGCGGGGGCGCCCCAGTCCGTGCCGTGGTGGCCGGCGCTAGTCCTCTGGCCCGGCCTGTGCAGCCCGGTGCTTGCCATCGAGCTTTTTGAGGGCTTTCAAGTGCACGGCTTTCTCAGCCAGGGCTATTTCCTGACCACTAACAATAACCTGTTCGGATCAAGCGAACGCGGCGGAAGCCTGGACTTCACCGAGATCGGGGTCAATGCTTCCTGGGTGCCCCGGCCCAACTTGCAGTTGGCGGTCCAATTCCTGTCGCGCCGCGCCGGCGAAGCGGCAAAGAGCGAGCCGGAGTTCGATTTCGGCTTGCTGGACTATACTGCGGTGGCGACCGAGGAGCGCCGACTCGGAGTCCGGCTTGGACGCGTCAGGCTACCCTTTGGCCTTTACAACGACACGCGCGATGTGGCCTTCACGCGCCCCAGTATCCTCCTACCCCAGTCGATCTATCTCGAGAGGACCCGCGAGCTGGCTGTCTCGGGAGATGGCACCATGTTGTACGGCGAAGAACGTAGCGCGTGGGGGAACCTGGGCCTCGAGGCGGGCGCTTTTTTAGCTCGCGTCGACGATGAAAATTCGGAATTGGCCCTCCTGGGGAGGGACTTTCCAGGCGATCTTGAGAGCCGCTGGTCGTTTATCGGGCGTCTGACGTACTCGACGCCCAGTGAAGCCCTAAGGCTCGCGGTGACCGGAGTTCGCTTGGAGGCGGATTACAATCCCAGGTTTACTTTTCCCGATGACCTAGGGCCTGGGAAAGACCTCTTCGAGCCGGTGATCTTCTCGGCGCAATACAATGCGGAGTCTTGGAGCTTGACCGGGGAGTATGCCAGACGGCCGATCAAGGACGAGGGATTCTTGGTGCCCGGTTTCGATCTGGACATCGTGGGCGAAAGTTATTACGTTCAGGGAATTTACCGCATAGACCCGTACTGGGAGATGGTGGTGCGTTACGATGTGCTGTACAACAACGTCGATGACCGCGACGGAACCGAGGCCAAGGCCATCTCCGGCATCCCCGCCCACAGCCAGTTCGCCAAGGATTGGGCCTTCGGCGTGCGCTACAACATCACCCCCGCCTTGATGGCGCGTGCGGAGTATCACAATGTGTACGGAACAGCCTGGCTGCATCGGAAGGATAATCCGGATCGCTTCGCGACCGATAAGAAGTGGGACTTCTTCGCACTGCTCGTGTCCTATCGGTTTTAGGGGGCCGCACGGTTCCTGAATGCCAACTAGCGGACCCTGGTCCTGATCATCCTAGTCCTCGCTACAGCCACCGTTCGGAACAGGATTCGGGTGCACACAAACTCGGGGGACACGCCAGAGCCGGAGCGATCACCGCCGGTCCTTAAAAAAGATTGGCGGTTTTGTACGGGGATGGCAGCTCTAATCCTGTCTCTGGTAATGCCGCTGTTCGTGGTGTTTGTTCCTCTGCTCGGGTTGTCTGTTGCGCAATCCGCCGTTATCGCCGGCTTATTGATCGTGGGCGGTCCTGAGGTGGCAGGCCTCATCGGCATCGCGCTTTTGGGCAGGAACGCGTTCCAGTACTTTAGTTACCGAGCGAAGAAAACCTGTCGGGCGACGGTGATAAAGTATTATCGCAGGGCCTGCGAAAGGGGCAGGCGGTGTACCTTCCTGGGGACCGTCCGGAAGAAAGGCCAGTGAGCTCGCCAAGAATCGGATACGAAGGGAGAGACGAAGAGATGAATAGCCACCAATACAATTCCATGGCCCGATGCAGCGCCATTTTTGCAACGCTGGTCGTGCTCGGTAGTAGCGTGTCTGCCGGCCAGTTTGTCCGGGTGAGCCCCGATTTAGAGCTTTACTACGAGGAAGCCGGATCGGGTCCCGCGATGATTTTTATCCCCGGTTGGACCCTAACGACTGAGTTTTTTTCTCGGCAGCATGCCCATTTCTCGAAACGCTACCGGACGATCAGCTACGATCCCCGAGGTCAGGGACGATCTTCCAAGACGCTGGAAAACAATCATTACACCCAGCACGGCGCGGATCTAAAGGCATTTATGGATGCGCTGAAACTCCGAGATGTCATTCTAATTGCGCATTCCTATGGTTGTTTCGATGCCTATGCCTACTTCAGAGCGTTCGGCACCGCGAATGCGCAAGCCTTCATTTGCATCGATGAATCCCCCAAGCCCACGGTGGTCAAGGAAGGCGACTGGGGCATTTACACGACATTCGAAGCCATGCGATCCTTTAATAACGATATAATCTATAACCGGCGCGAGATGATGCCAAAATTCGCCCAGTCGATGGTTACACGCAAGGTAACCGGAGAGGAAGCCGGCTGGTTCGTCGAGCAAGTCATGAAGACACCGAACTACATCGCAGTGGGGCTCGGGATTAGCGGCGATTTTGTCGATTACACCTACGAAGCGAAGGCAATAGACAGCCAGATCCCCGTGTTGCACGTCTTGAGCGAACAAGAAGGTTGGACCGTCGCGGGCAAGATGTGGATCAAGAAGAATATGCCCAGCTCGGATGTGATTTCGTTTGGTTTACACCTAATGTTCTGGGAGTTTCCGGATAGGTTCAACGCCGCCATCGATGCGTTTCTAGAGAAGATGAATTAGGCGATCCACATAGAAACCGGCGTCAAGCCTGACGAATCGCCCAAGTTGCAATCGGTCGTGCCTGTGGGATTATAGTCTTCATGACGCCACAGGAACGCTACCAAGAGGACCTACGTCGCGAGGATTTTTCACCCGATCTAGCCCAGCGTGTAGCCATACGCCAAGCGCAGCGCCTGTTTGACGGTCTGCTCGCATCCACGCCGAGTGCGAAAGGCTCTGCGCGGTCTCCGTGGGCGTTCCGGGGCGGTGGAGCCAGCGCCAAAATCACCCCGCTGAAGGGTATCTATTTTTGGGGTAGCGTCGGGCGAGGTAAGACCTATGTCATGGATACCTTGTTCGAGTGCCTCCCGTTTAGCGACAAGCTGCGTGCGCATTTTCACAGCTTTATGCTGGGGATCCACCGTGAGCTTAAGGGCCTCGATAATGTGCGTAACCCGCTCGATACCGTCGCGGAGCGCTTAGCAACGAGCACCCGCGTCCTGTGCCTTGACGAGCTTCACGTCGGTGATATCACGGATGCGATGCTGCTGGGAAATTTTTTTCGCGCCGCCTTCGATCGAGGCATTACTTTAGTGGCGACCTCGAATGAAGCGCCTGAGAGCCTTTACCGCAACGGGTTACAGCGTGAGCGTTTTCTTCCGGCTATCGCGCTGATCCACGCCCGATCCCGGCCGTGCGCCACGCGGACGGCGTGGTTTGGTTCGACTTCGATCAGATCTGCGGCGGACCGCGCGCTCCCTCCGATTACATCGAGATTGCGCTGTGCTATCAAACGGTCCTGATCGCTAATATCCCGTGTATGGACGACAAGGATAACGATAAGGCCAAGCATTTTATTACCTTGGTAGATACGTTTTACGACCGCAGCGTAAAGCTCATCGTGTCAGCCGATGCAACGCCCGTATCACTCTACCGGGGCGCCAAGGCGCGGGAGCAACTGCTTGACTGGAACGCGCAAACCGGCGCGTGGTTCGAGAAGTACGTCGGCGAAACCCAAAAACTAGCCGCAGCTAAGACGGCTTAAGATTGCCTACCCACGTTCGCGTAGCTGTCCACCCCACGGCTACGCGATTTATTTCTTGTTCCCGGGGAGCGCGTCCCGGTCATGTTTACATGTTTAAGATAATAATATACAATAGGTTAAAAGATGATATTGATCTTATATAGTTCATGTAATATACTAAGTTAAAGATTTAATAATTTGTAAAGAGAACAGTTAACAGCCGCTCATCCCATGAACGCATTAGAAAATCGTGCGAACGCTTCAAACGAAGTGGAGATCGCGTCGGTGCTGAGACACCACTATGGCGATGGTGATCTTTATTTGCCGGAGGGGACGCCGGGATCTGTCGTCCATAAGGCGATCGCCATGGGTTACTTGAGGGAGGACGGTTATCTCACCCGCAAGGGAAGGGATTTGCTCGCACAGCATGAATTTTGACGCCTACCGGGGAGGCCGGTAACCTCCCGGGAACGACGACACCACTGCCGCTTGCGTGTTCGTCACCAGCGCCTTGGGGCTGACCGAGTCAGCCCCATTTTTTTTCTTGCGCCTTTTGTATTGCCTCTTATACTCCAAAGTACGTGGCTAACAAGAAACTGCGAGGTAGTGCATGACAGGCTATACAACCCAGGATATCCGAAACATCGCGCTGGTGGGACACGCGGGAGCGGGCAAAACGACCCTGGTCGAGGCGATATTGGAACGCGTGGGCGCGATTAAGACCGCCGGAACCGTTGAGCGCGGCAACACCGTCTCCGATCACGACCCCCTGGAGAAGGCACATCAGCACTCGTTGAATAGCACGGTCCTCGGGTTCGATTATCAAGGCAAGCATCTCAATCTCATCGACACTCCGGGTTATCCGGACTTTATCGGGCGGGCGCTCTCGGTCCTTGCGGCGGTTGAAACCGCGGCTATCATCGTCAATGCCCAGACCGGGGTGCAGATGGTCACGCAACGCATGATGGCATGGACGCGCGCGAGGGAGCTTGATCGGCTCATCGTCATCAACCAAATCGATGCAGAAAACGTCGATCTCTTCGGTTGTTTGGAGCAGATCCGGCGCGTCTTCGGGGATGAATGTTTGCCCATTAATCTCCCCGCCGACAACGGCCGGTCAGTCGTCGATTGCTTTTTCGAGCCCGCCGGAGAAGCCACGGATTTCTCCTCGGTGGCAGAGGCGCATACTAGGCTCATCGACCAAGTCGTCGAGGTCGATGACGCGCTCATGGAACTTTATCTCGAACAAGGGCAATCGCTCGACCCGGAACAACTGCACGACCCGTTCGAGAAAGCCTTGCGCGAAGGGCATCTAATCCCGGTCTGTTTCGTTTCCGCGCGGACCGGGACCGGGCTTGCGGAGTTACTCAATATTCTCGTCAAGCTGATGCCCAATCCGCTGGAAGGCAATCCGCCCGCCTTTCTCAAAGGTGAAGGCGCGACCGCCGAACGCGCCGAGATCACACCTGATCCCGCCCGCCACGCATTGGCGCACGTCTTCAGGGTCGCCATCGACCCCTTCGTGGGCCGTTTGGGGATGTTTCGCATTCATCAGGGCACCATCACCAAGGACAGCCAGTTGTTTATCGGGGATGGCCGCAAACCATTTAAGGTCGGACACCTGTTTAAGCTCTTGGGGAAAGAGTCGAGCGAGATCCCGGCCGGGATCCCGGGTGACATATGCGCCGTCGCCAAGGTCGACGAAATCCACTTCGATGCGGTGTTACACGACTCCCACGAAGAGGACCACATCCACCTCAAGTCGATCAGCTTCCCGTTGCCGATGCACGGCCTCGCGATCGCGGCGAAAAGCCGCGGAGATGAACAAAGGCTCTCCGATACCCTGCATAAGCTGGAAGCGGAGGACCCGAGCGCACGCGTCGAGCACAACACCGCCCTCAACGAGACCGTGTTGCGCGGTCTCGGGGATCTGCACGTCCGGGTCTTGCTGGAAACCATGAAAGAGCGTTTCCACGTCGAGGTGGAAACCCGGCCACCCAAGATCGCTTACCGCGAAACGGTTACGGCGCCCTCCGAAGGGCACCACCGGCATAAGAAACAAACCGGCGGCGCGGGTCAATTCGGTGAAGTGTTCCTGCGGGTCCGCCCGCTCGATCGCGGTGAGGGCTATAAGTTCGTCGACGCGGTGGTGGGCGGGGTCATACCGCGGCAATTTATTCCCGCCGTCGAGAAGGGGATCCTCCAGGCGATCCAGGAAGGCGTCATCGCTGGCTACCAAATCCAAGACCTTGAGGTTACTTTGTATGATGGCAAGTACCATCCCGTCGATTCCAAGGAAGTCGCCTTCGTCGCGGCCGGCAAGAAGGCGTTCAGCGAAGCTTTCAAGAGCGCCAAGCCCGTGGTGCTCGAGCCCATCGTCGACATACGTATTACCCTACCGAGCGCGAATATGGGCGATATTACTGGTGATTTGTCCACCAAGCGGGGGCGGGTGAGCAATACCAGCGCTTTGCCCGGCGGGATGATCGAGATCGCGGGGCAGGCGCCTTTGAGCGAATTGGAACAGTACCAATCACAACTCAAATCCATGACCGGCGGTCACGGCAGCTATGCCATCGAGTTCAGTCATTACGATGCGGTCCCGGTGAGGACGCAACAGCAATTGATGGCGGCTTTCAAGCCGCAAGCGGCTGAAGATTAGGATCCCGGATGAGACAAAGTGAACCCGGGGACGCATGAGATCCATGCGTCCCCGGATTGCGAATCACTCCATCCGGCTACGATTTCTGGGCCTTCGCATTCTAGGTATTATGCACCTTCACTGGCACGGGCTGTCGCACCAGCTGTGTCCGCCCGAGTGCGGATCAGGGCATGAATATTTTCCAGCATACGTGCCCGAAATGTGACATGACTTTCGAGTACCGGAGGGGCTAAAACAGCGTCCGCAACCGCTCGCCAGTGCCTCCGGTGCGGTCGGCGCAGCCGGGTCTTGCTCGGCCGTTTGGACAGGAACCGATCCCTCGGGGGCGGAATAAACTTCGAAGGGCAATAGAGCGGCAAGCCCTAACACGACAAGGGGTAACCAAAACCGCTTATGTCCATTGTATAAAATAACTGGATCGCTCATGGCAGTGTTCTCCTATGATAGGTTGGATTTAGGGTATACCTTCATTTTTCGAGCACGGCCTTCATGGAGCACGACCGCCTCCGTGAAAGTCCGTTTGTGGTGGCCACTTAGCCAACGTACAAACGAAAACGCGAATGAGGGGCCCGCGTTCGTGCATCACCGCTAATGTATATAGAAAATTGGGGTCGTGCTGTGAAATATTCACAGTAGCATGTTAAGAGGCACCGCACTGAGGCTGTCGATCAACCTCTCAGGCGATCGGCGAATGACAATGAAGGGAGATTTTTAAGACGTATATCACCAAAGTGCAAGTGTGAGCCGGGCGAGGACAGTCACTTCAGGCGGAAACGGCAGGAACGACGGTACGCCCACCTCCGGTTGCGGCCGCCTATTTTGCAGCCCTTCGAACCGATAATCCTGGTCCAGCACGTTTTGGACTTGCACTTCGAAGATCCCCCAGCGCTTGGGCAAGCGGTACCCGAAGCCCAGGTCAAGAAAGGCGGCGCCATCGCTGTCGGAATCCGCTTCCAACGCGACTTCCTGGTTCAGATAACTCGCCTGCAGCTTGGCGAAAAAACCGGAGGGATCAAAGAAGGACACGCTAATGGGTAGAGTCTGCGTCTCGGTGTCACGCGGGCCAACCGGTTCGAGATTGTCGAAGTCTTCTTTAACGTATTCCAGCGTCGCGGCCCATCGCGGGTGCGGTGCCCAGTTCAAATACATTCGGTAGAGGGATTCTTCCGAATCGTCCGGATCAGGAGTACCCGATACCGGGACTTCGACCTCGCGTTTAGATATTTCCGCACCGCCGCTTAGGCTTGAGCTAAAGCGATGATCGATACCGGCACCGTAGCGGACCGCCTCGGTTCCATTAGGGTCATCGAAAAACTGATTGAATCCAGCCACCTGAGTAGGTTCCAAGGTCTGGTTTGCAATGAGAGAGCGTTTCAGTACTTTGAATGCTCCCGCTCTAAAAAGCGTCCGCGATGTGATGTTCCATAGGATCCCAAGTTTCGGATTTAGGGAACTAGAGCTTTCGAGTTCATCGTTATCAAACCAGTCGGCGCTCAAGCCGACGTGCCAAATAACAGACCGCGGGTACCGAATATGCGTGTAGATATAGGCGTTCCCGTGGTCGGTCACCAAGTCCTCGGGGCTTTCGGTTGGAATGCGGAGGTCTAGTCCGTAATACCCGCCTCCAAGCACCATATCGAAGATCGAGTGCTTCATGACGTATTGTGTCTCGGCGATGTAAGCTTGCGCGTCGCTACGCGTGGGAACCGGGCCCATCCGTCCAAGCTCAACGTCGGACTCTTGGTAAATGAACGACGCAATCAGATCGGAAGCCTCATTAGGTTGAAAGTGGATCCCGGCACGATAGCTGTCGGAATCTGCCTCTCGCCGAAAATCACGCGACCTTTGCATCTCGAAAGCGCTCGGCTCGAAGAAGGCGTCTAGATTGCCGTGCGCGACCTCGCGGCGGCGGATCTCGGCTTGCACGCTGATTTTCGGCGTGAGCCGCGCCTGCACGAAGGCGTTGTAGATATCGACGTCTATATCGTTATTCGTCCTGAAGCCGTCGGTCTCGTAATGAAATTGGCCGAGGCTATAGGAGAGGTTATTCCAGATCCCCGACTGCACGACCTCGTCGCCGTAGGTCTCCTGGCTTCCCACGAGACCCGAAGCGAGTAGACTAAAGCGGTTACGCTGAAAGAGCGAGTTGAATTCGTTGAGGGAAGGATCGGCTGGACCCAGGCCCCCGAGCAAGAATAGATCACTTTCAGCCAACTGCGGTTGCACCGGGGTAATGTTGATCGGTTGCAGCAACTGCGACTGCAGGAGTTCACTTACCCGCGCGATTTCATGCCGCGGTAGGGCTGAGTACGAGTCGGCTAGCAGCCGGTGGGCTGCATAGTCGGCCGGGTCTACGCTCAGGGACTTCCAGCCTTCCACTAAGCCGATTTGCTGAAATCCGAGGTCGCGATAAATTCTCCCCAGTGCGGCCCCACGCGCCGCTAAATCTTCATCCAGCAGCAAGCGCGAGCGATAGACCGCGCGGTTATCGTTGAGGTCGATGGAGTGCTGCAAATCGTGTAGCGCCTCGATCGGCCGATTCGTCGTCTGCTTGTGGATGGCTGAATAAAACCACGGTGTCGGATCCTTGGGATCGAGGAGCTTGGCTTGCTCGAACTCGGTTGAGGCCAATCCGCCGCGCTTCTGCTCGAAGTAAGCCTTACCGAGATAGCTGCGGATAAGCGAGTTATTGGGATCGAGGGAAGCAGCAGTCTCGATCTCTTGGGTGCCTTCATCGACATCGCCCTCACGGATCCTCGCCAGCGCGAGCCCGAGCCGGGGGAGGGGATCGGCGGGGTCGAGCATGAGGGCGCGCTCGAAGGCAGTCTTGGCGCGATCCACCTCGATGCGGGTGAGATAGGCGAAACCGAGCACACTCTGTGTGCGCGAGAGACCCGGATCGAGTTGCTCGGCCTTGCGCGTGGCTTCAAGGGCGGCGTCGAGATCTCCCAGCGAAAGCTCGATCTCAGCGAGCCGCGCCCAGACCAGCGCATCCTCGGGGGCGAGTCGGGAGGCTTCTTCGAGGCTCTTTCGGGCCGGCTCGATCTCAAAAGCCACATACGGGGTGGATGAACGAGGCTCGGCCGTGACCGCTTCCTGGGCGAAACGGAGTGCCTCCTCGGTCTCATTGCGTACCACCGCAATCACCGCGCGTAGAGCGAGCGCCGTACCCTCCTTCGGGTTGGCCTTGAGCGCCGCCGCAATATCCCGCTCGGCCTCCTCGACTCGCCCCACACTCAGGAATAACCCCGCCCGCAGCGTGAAGAAGCGCCCCATGCGGTCTTTGGGCGAAAGTGCCTCGAGCCGCGCGAAGGCCGCGGGCAGATCGTTTTGTCGATAGGCGGCAAGCGCCGCCCGTAACGGCTCGGGGTAGCGCTCGGGTCGGGTGTCGAGCAAAGGCGGATAGTAAAGCGCCCATTCGACCGCGCGGCGGGGCTTGACAACGATGCGACGCTCCGGGCCGCGGCCGCGCGCGGCAGCCGCGGCCTCCCCGTTCGCGATCAAGCGCTTTTTCACGGCTCAATGGCTGGTCCATGTGCTCACCTGTCAACGCTTCGCCGATACCCTCGCGGATACCTGCGCATGACTCGGTGCCACTGCGGCTTGCTAAACCTTCAGTGTGGCAGACACGCACTCCCCTACTCCTTGCCGGTCTCCCGGCGCACGGTTTCGCTACGCTCTACCCATCTAGGTGGGCTTCCACTCATGCGGAAGCAAGTCTCGTGACCATCATTAGAAATGCCGCTTCGTGCGATCCGCCCGGTGTCGGAGCATGTCAGGCTACGCCAAACGTGGAGAAGTGCTTGAACACCTCCCTGACCTCGGCGAACGGATCAGGCGCGGAATCAGCCGCGGCCTTCAGGTAAAGCCGCTTTAGACGAGGGGCGTCAAGCACCGTTTTCGAGGAGAACTGCTGCAAGATAGCTTTCCCCGGAATCCGCCGCTGCCATTCGTTGTCGTCACAGGCTACGAGGTCGGAGAGGCGTGCGAATTCAGCCCTTACCTCGTTTTCGACAAGCTTCCCGTCGAGCGCCACTGCAATCCGAGCAGATTCTGACGCTCGTCGACTCTCGAATAGTTGCGCAAGAGCAGTGGCATCTTGTCCATGGCAGGCCGACGGCATCAAGTCGACATTGCCAACTGATGCGCGAAGCCGGTGTGCCACATTGAGGGCGGCTGCATAGGAAAGGGAGGACTGCGCGAGCGATCGTATCTCGGCACGAATACGAGCTGGATCCCGCAACCATGAGCCTTCAGGTTCTTCAAGTTCTTCAAACACGCGAACCAACACTCGCTCGTCGAGGAAGTAGTTTTCGATGTGGTATCTCGGCAGCAGACGGAGGCGACCGCCCCCGTCTGCCCAGGAACTGAGACCCGTAGACGTGTCGCCGTCGCAAAGCATGAAGAAGTCGACGCCCCACACGGTCTTATTCAGGACGGTCTCAAACGCCTTCACAAACGATGCGATGCTCTCTTTTCCGCCCACGGGCACAAGGACGAGATCCGGATACTGCGAACCCACGATGCTACCGTATGTCTGCTTGTCCAGGCTCGATCTGGTTCCCTCGATTAGCACGATGCGTTTGCCGAGCGAGATGACGCCGACCGACTGCCCGATAAGGTGCAGAACCCTCGACGTTTCATCATCTTCGCGAAGTTGAACGGCCTGGTTCGGACGGGCCGCATTCGGGGGAGCAATGAAGACGACGGAGTGGTCGAGAGATGCCGTGATGATGTCGGGCGAATGAGTTGAGAATATGAATTGATTGCGCTCACCGACCTCTCGGAGAGTGCGGAGGAGGCGATACGACAACTCTGGATGTAGGTGCAGCTCAGGCTCATCGAATACGATAATGCAGTCTCGTGGATCGCGAAGTAGGAAATCGAATACGATCGTGACAACCTCTTTCTCCCCAGAACTGAGTGAGGTCAACGGAAGGACAGTATCTTCGGTCCGGTATCGAATAGTCTGCGATTGCTCGTCGAACGGCTCAAGGGTTTTGCCCGGTAGGAGTTTCGCGAAAGCCTCAGTGAATTTCTCAAGCGGGTCTCGAAAGTCCAAAGTCATTGCCTGCTTCCCAGAAGCTTGCAGTGCTATGGCTTTAACCGCTATGTCTTCCTTTTGGCTTCGGATTTTTCGGTGAAGAGAGTGAATCGTGTCCTGAAAACGACCCTTCATCGGCTGAAAAGAGAAATTCCATCCAACGTCTTCAAAGAAAGGGTCGCGGAAGTCCCACGAAAATCCGTACGGCTTAATCTGCTCGAGCTGCCGCGCGGAGTCGAAGTTGATGACGCCGCTCCGCAATTTCCCCCCGCTTTTGGTTGCGTTGAAGAAAAGCTCGAAGCTTGTCGGCCTCCGCCGGGACGGCCGTGCTAAGCGTCTTCTGGCCCCACGTTTCTTCTTCTTTGCGGTTTGTCGCCAGCACAACGGCGACAGGGCTCGGCATCGCGCCGGGGTTTTGGAAGGCGCCCAGCAGACTCGTTAGGAGGTTAGTCTTGCCTACGCCGTTTGGACCCGCGAGGACGACAATGTCAGACAACTCAGTGACCTCGAATTGGCTGAGCGGTGGAAACCCATGAATCTTGTACGATACGAGCTTCATACTCGGTAGCTATTGGGGAGATGCGGTTGGTTGGAGGGCGTAGCGGGTCAGGTTTCGATATATCATTATTCTGGCCTATGCTGACCTCATGGCCCGTCCGCTCCGGCTGGAACTTCCTGGTACTCCGTCCCGGCTGCCGAACCCCGTGCTAAGATAACATCAAAATCGATGTCCGGCTCGGTCCACCGCTCTTACTCTGGGGATCTGGTCCGGGGGGAAGGCGCGGAAGAAGGTCGAAGACTGTCGCATTGATCCGGTGGAAATCCCGTCTACTATTTCGACTCCCTATCTCGTGCGCACGGCGCACGGTACTCGCGCTACTCTTGCTATGCCATGGGGATGGTCGAGCGCGCTGTGCTAGGTGAAACCCCGCACCATGGCATCCGGAGCGAACGCGTTGCTGGGTAAGCCAGAAAACCATCACGACACCGTGCGCGCCATCGCGTGGCAGGACGGGCGTCTCGTGCTCTTGAATCAGCGGCTACTGCCGGCGGAATGCGAATACCTAAGTTTCGATACGCCCGAGGCGGTCGCCGGGGCCATCACGACCATGGTGGTGCGCGGGGCGCCCGCCATCGGGATCGCGGCCGCGTATGGTGTCGTGCTGGCGGCGCGCAAGGCCTACGCGAACGAGCGCGAGGGTTGGCGGCAGGCCATCGTTGCCGATTGTGAAAGCTTGCGGGCCGCGCGTCCCACCGCGGTGAATCTCGGGTGGGCAATCGAACGCATGCGCGCGGGGTTTTCGGAGGGTCCCGGAGATCCCGAACCCGCCTTAATCGCCGAGGCGCGGACGATCCATGACGAGGATATCGCCGCAAACCGGCGCATGGGCGCGATCGGCGCGGCGTTCCTCAAATCCGGCGAGCGCGTCTTGACCCACTGCAACGCGGGCTCCCTGGCGACCGGGGGATACGGCACGGCGCTAGGCGTGATCCGCTCGGCTTACGCCTGCGGGAAGATCGTGCAAGTCCATGCCGGTGAGACCCGCCCCTGGCTCCAAGGCGCGCGTTTGACTGCCTGGGAGCTGCTCCGCGATCGGATCCCGGTCGCCTTGCTGGTCGACGGCGCGGCGGCCTATCTCATGCAACGGGGCGGTATCGATTGGGTCATCGTCGGGGCGGACCGCATCGCCGCCAATGGCGATTTTGCCAATAAGATTGGGACCTATGGCCTCGCCTTGGCGGCCCGGGCGCACGGGGTTCGATTCATGGTCGCCGCCCCCACCTCGACACTTGATCCGGAGGCGCTCGATGGCCACGCGATTCCGATCGAGAACCGCCCGCCGGAGGAGATTGTGGCGTTTGCCGGGCAACGAATTGCCGCACCTGGCGTAGATATTTGGAATCCGGTCTTCGATGTGACACCCGCGGAGCTAATTGATGTGCTGGTGACCGAGAAGGGTGCCATCGAGCATCCCAATACCACCCACCTGAACGCCTTGCTAACGCGGGATCATCGGGTTGTTTGAGGCCGTGCTATCCACCACCGCTCCGTCATCCGTGTAATTACCGGGTTTGGGCGCGCAGCGCCAGGCGCCCGTCTGAAAATCACGTTAAAAATCCTCTACCTCGGTATCTCGTTGTGGTAGCATTTTGCGCCGGATGCTAATGCAGCCGGAGTCGTGAAAAACACCCGATGATCCAGTTTGCCAAAGAAGTCTCGCCTGTCAATATCGAAGACGAGATGCGCCAGTCCTACATGGATTACGCAATGAGCGTAATCGTGGGCCGGGCGCTGCCGGACGCGCGGGACGGCCTGAAACCCGTCCACCGGCGCGTCCTCCATGCGATGCGGGAGCTCGGCAACGACTGGAACAAGCCGAACAAGAAATCGGCGCGCGTGGTCGGTGATGTCATCGGTAAATACCATCCCCACGGGGATGTCGCCGTCTATGACACCATCGTGCGCATGGCACAACCCTTCTCCTTGCGCTACATGCTGATCGACGGGCAAGGCAACTTCGGTTCCGTGGACGGCGATTCGCCGGCCGCCATGCGTTACACCGAGGTGCGGATGTCCCGCATCGCCCACGAGCTGCTCGCCGATATCGACAAGGAGACCGTCGATTTCTCTCCCAACTACGACGGCTCCGAGACCGAGCCCACGATCCTTCCGACGCGCGTCCCGAACCTTTTGATCAACGGATCGAGCGGCATCGCCGTGGGCATGGCAACCAATATTCCGCCCCACAATCTCGGCGAGGTGGTCGGCGGCTGTTTGGCGCTCATCGATCGCCCCGATATCGACGTCAGCGGGCTGCTCGAAATCATCCCGGGGCCGGATTTTCCCACGGCGGCCATCATCAATGGGACCGAGGGGATCCAGGAAGCCTACGAGACCGGGCGCGGGAGGATCCACGTGCGCGCGCGCAGCGCGGTCGAGTCCGATGATGCGGGTGAGCGCATCGTCGTGACGGAGCTGCCCTATCAGGTCAACAAGGCGCGCTTGATGGAACGGATCGCGGAGCTGGTCAAGGACAAGAAACTCGAGGGGATCCGGGAGCTGCGGGACGAGTCCGACAAGGACGGGATGCGCATGGTGGTCGAGTTGCGCCGCGGCGAGATCGCCGAGGTCGTGCTCAACAACCTCTATCAGCAGACGCAGATGCAGGTGGTATTCGGCGTGAACATAGTTGCGCTGGTCCAGGGCCTGCCTCAGATCTTGTCGCTCAAGCAATTGATCGAGTGCTTCCTGCGCCACCGCCGGGAGGTGATCACCCGCCGTACCGTTTACGATCTGCGCAAGGCGCGGGAACGGGCGCATAATCTAGAAGGTTTGGCCGTGGCCTTGGCGAACATCGATCCGGTGATCGCCCTCATCAAGGCCTCGGCCAATCCCGCGGCAGCCAGGGCGGGGCTGATGGCGCGCGTGTGGGCGCCGGGGGCGGTGGTGCGGATGCTGGAGCGTTCGGGCGCCGAAGTGTCCCGTCCGGAGAGTCTTGCGCCCGAGTTCGGCCTGACGCCGAATGGCTACCGCTTGTCCGAAGCCCAGGCGCAGGCCATCTTGGATCTGCGGCTGCATCGGCTCACCGGTCTGGAGCAAGAAAAGATTGTGCAAGACTATCAAGCCGTCCTGGAAAACATCGCGAATCTCTTGGAGATCCTGGCGCGGCCGGAAAGGCTGACCGAAGTGATGCGCGAGGAGCTCATCGACATTCGCGATCAGTTCAGCGACAAACGCCGTACCGAGATCCGGCAACGGCACGTGGAGTTGAGCCTCGCGGATCTGATCAGCGTCGAGGATGTGGTAGTGACCTTGTCGCATGAGGGCTACGCCAAGGCGCAACCTATGGACGAGTACCGCCTGCAGCGGCGTGGCGGCAAGGGCAAGATGGCCACGGCGATGAAAGTGGAGGACTTTATCGAGAAACTGTTCGTGGCCAGCACCCACGATACGATCCTATGCTTTTCGAACCGCGGCCGGACATACTGGCTCAAGGTCTATGAGTTGCCTCAGGCCGGGCGCGCGGCGCGCGGCAAGCCGATGGTCAATCTCTTGCCGTTGGAGAACGAGGAGCGCATCACGGCCATCCTTCCCATCAAGTCCTTCGAGCAGGATGGATTCCTGGTCATGGCGACCAGCCGCGGCGTGGTCAAGAAATGTCCGTTAGCGGAGTTCTCGCGGCCGCGCGCGAGCGGTATTATCGCCATCGACTTGAGCGATGGCGATCGGCTGGTGGGCGTTGCTCTGACCGATGGCCGTCAGGAGCTGATGCTGTTCAGCACCTCGGGCAAGGCGGTCCGCTTCAGCGAAACGGAGGTGCGCGCGATGGGCCGGGGGGCGCGGGGCGTACGAGGTATTAGACTCAGGACCGGGCATGCAGTGATCTCGCTCATTATCCCCGGGGCGCAGAGCCAGATCCTCTGCGCGACCGAACGCGGCTACGGTAAGCGCACGCCGGTAGGCGACTATCCGGTGCACGGCCGCGGCGGCCAGGGCGTCATCGCCATCCAGACCACCGCCCGGAACGGAAAGCTCGTCGGGGCTATCGGGATCCGCGATGATGAGGAAATCATGCTGGTGAGCGATCGGGGAACCCTGGTCCGCACCGCCGCGAACGATATCTCGATTGTCGGCCGCAATACCCAGGGCGTCACGTTGATTAACCTCGCCGATGGCGAGCGCTTGGTCGGGATCGAGCGAATCGCGGATTATAACGATAGCGATAACGATAACGATAACGATAACGAATAGACCTCCGCGTGGACCTCCCTAACGACGACCGATTGCAGGGCTTGCGCACGCGCATCGACGAGGTGGATGCGGAGATACTGCACATGATCACGGCCCGGGCGCAGCTTGCCAAGGAAGTCGCGTCCGCGAAGGGTAACGATCATGAGCCCGATGCCTACTATCGCCCGGAACGCGAAGCCCAAGTCTTGAGAAAGATCATCTCGAAGAACAAAGGGCCTTTGCCGGACGAAGAGATGGCCCGCTTGTTCCGCGAGATCATGTCGGCCTGTCTGGCGCTGCAACAGCCCTTGAACGTGGCGTTTCTCGGGCCCGAGGGCACGTTCACCCATGCCTCGGTGCATAAACATTTCGGTAATTCCGTGCAGGCCTTGCCGATGGGTACGATCGACGAGGTGTTCCGCGAAGTCGAAGCGGGGGCTTGCCATTACGGGGTCGTGCCGGTCGAGAATTCGATCGAAGGCGTGGTCAACCACACCTTGGACATGTTCGTCAATTCACCGCTCAAGATCTGCGGCGAGGTCGAGCTGCGCATTCATCATCACCTGCTGGGGAAGAATGTCACGCCGCGAGAAATCACCCGCGTATTCGCCCACGAGCAGGCGTTGGCGCAGTGCCGCCGCTGGTTGAATAGCCACCTCGCGCACGCCGAAAGGGTGGCGTTTGCGAGCAATGCGGAGGCCGCGCGGCGCGCCGCCGGCGAGCCCGCGGCGGCCGCGATCGCCGGGGATGCGGCGGCTACGATCTACGGCTTGGAACATCTGGTAAGGAATATCGAAGATGAGGCCGACAACACGACGCGTTTTATCGTCATCGGCCACCAGTCGGTCCCGCCGAGCGGGGATGACAAGACCTCGCTCATTTTCTCGGCGCCGAATCGGCCCGGCGCTCTCTATCACCTGCTCGCCTCGTTCGCCGAATACGGGATCAGCATGATGCGCATCGAATCGCGTCCCTCGCGCCGCGGCATGTGGGAGTATTTTTTCTTTGTGGATATCGAAGGTCACCTGCGGGACGAGATGGTCGCACAAGCCTTGAAGGCGCTCAAGCAGCGCGCGGCCATGCTCAAGCTGCTTGGGTCCTATCCGCGGGCGGTACTCTGAGAGTTTGTGAAAAAATCTACTGCGCTCGGCATCTCGCGTTCCGGCGGTGCTCGGAATCCTCATGTATTGCAATACACTCCGGTTCCTGCGCTCCGGCGGAAAGCCAGGGCCAGGGAATGGCCCTGTTTGGCGCGCCGAGGATGCAGCGCGACCTGCCTTCGCTCGCTGACGATTTTTTCACAAACTCCGAGCAGGATTTGCTCTCCATGAAAAGCGATCGGCCTAGCCCCATCGATTTTTTCGCGCTGGCGGCGCCCGGCGTGCGCGCGCTCGATCCCTATCGACCCGGCAAGCCGCTCGCGGAGCTGGCGCGGGAGTATGGGATCACCGACGCGGTAAAGCTGGCCTCGAACGAAAACCCGCTCGGTCCGGGAGCACGCGCCCGCGCCGCGATCAGGGCTGGGTGCGCGGACATCGGCCGGTATCCGGACGGCGGCGGTTATGCTTTGAAGAAGGCATTGGCCGCACGCCTGGCGATAGGGCACGATCGGATCACCTTGGGAAACGGCTCCAACGACGTCCTGGAATTGGCGGCGCGCAGCTTCGTCACCTCTTCGCAACAGGTGATCTTCTCCCAACACGCCTTCGCGGTGTATGCGCTCGCCACCCAAGCCATCGGGGCCGAAGCGGTCGTGACGCCCGCCCGCGACTATGGGCACGATCTTGGAGCGATCAGAGCAGCGATCAATGCTCGCACCCGGCTCATTTTTATCGCCAATCCCAATAACCCCACAGGCACCTGGATCAACGAGCCGGGGCTGTTGGAATTTATCCAGTGCGTACCGCCGCGGGTAGTGATCGTTCTCGATGAAGCCTACTTTGAGTATGTGCAGGCGCCGGGTTATCCGAACGGCCTTCGGTGGATCGATCGATTTCCGAACCTGGTCGTGACGCGCACGTTTTCCAAGATTCACGGACTTGCCGGCTTACGCGTGGGCTACGCGGTCTCGCATCCCCAGGTGGCGGAGTTGATGAACCGGGTGCGGCAGCCTTTCAACGTCAACAGCGTTGCGCTCGCCGCGGCGGAGGCCGCGCTCGCCGACGAGGAGCATGTGGCTGCAAGCGTGGCGGTCAACACCGCCGGGCTCGCGCGACTGACTCGGGCGTGTGAAGCATTGGGGCTCGGCTATATCCCGTCGGCCGCGAATTTTCTCTGCATCGAACTCGGCCCCCGCGCACGCGACATCTATGAGGCTTTACTCAGGCGGGGTGTGATCGTGCGGCCGATCGGCAATTATGGCTTGCCAAACCATCTCCGGGTCACGGTTGGAACGGAGCCGGAAAATACGCGTTTCATCGACGCGCTGAGGAAGGTGCTGAATGAACGATCCTAAGGAAGCTCTGGAAAAGTTGCTGCGCAGCCCATCTGCTTTGTCGCGTGCTCGCTCGTCGCTTGCCTATCTACCTGATATGTCTCGCGACTCGCTCCGCGGCTTCGCGCATCTGGGCTTGCTCGCGACACTTTTGCAGAGCTTCCCTAAGGAGGCTCGGTAGCCATCGTGCCGCCCTCACGGGTCGCCATTATCGGCGTGGGTCTCATTGGCGGATCGCTCGCCCGCGCCTTGAAGCGCGCCGGAGAGCGCGTGACGGGATACGACACGGACCCAATGGCCCTGCGGCGCGCCAGCGAGATCGGTGTCATCGATGAGCCGTGCGCCGATCTCTCGCGGGCGGTCGAGGGCGCCGAGATCGTAGTGATCGCCGTGCCGCTCGGGGCCGTCGCGGAGATCTTTCAGGGTCTCGCAGGACACTTGGACGGGCATGCGGTGATCACCGATGTCGGTAGCGTGAAAGGTTCCGTGGTTCATGCCGCCCGCCGGTATCTCGAGCATCACCTACCGCGTTTCGTGCCGGGGCACCCCATCGCGGGCACCGAGCATGGCGGCGTGGAGAGTTCTTGTGCCGGGCTCTTTCATGGACAGCGGGTAATTTTGACCCCCCTCGCGGAGACCGACCCGCGCGCGCTGGAGCGCGTGCGCTTGCTGTGGCGACAAACCGGGGCTGTGGTCGAGGACATGGAGGTCGACCGGCACGATCAAGTCTTCGCCGCCATCAGCCATCTGCCGCATGTGCTCGCCTATGCGTTGGTGCGCGCCGCCGCGCGCGTTAGCGGCCGGTCCGCGCTCGTGCGCTATGCGGCGGGAGGATTCGCGGACATCACCCGAATAGCTTCGAGCAACCCCGTCATGTGGCGCGATATCTTTTTCGCCAATCGCGCGCGGCTCATCGATATGATCGAACGTTTTCGCGAGGATCTCGCGATGCTCCGCGACGCTATCGAGGCCGAGGACGGTCCCGCGGTCGTTGCGTTCTTGGACGAGGCCAAGAACACCCGGGATGCCTTGGCCGCCGAGCAGCGGATCGGGCCGGATCTCGCGGGTGAAAAAAAGCGGTGACTCTCGGCCCGCACCTGCTTAGCGTTGAACCGGGCGGGAAGCTCGCTGGCCGCTTGCGCGTGCCCGGTGACAAGTCCATCTCTCACCGCGCGCTCATGCTCGGGGCGATCGCCGAGGGTGTCACCGAAATCCGGGGATTCCTGGAGGGTGACGATACGCTCGCGACGCTACAGGCCTTCGCGTCGATGGGCGTGCGCATCGAGCGGCTCGGAGCGGGCGGGGTAAGGATCCACGGGGTGGGCTTGCACGGGTTGCGGCCGGCGCCCGGGCCGATCGATCTCGGCAACTCAGGTACCTCGATGCGGTTAATGACGGGGCTCCTCGCGGGCCAGTCCTTCGACACGGAATTGACCGGCGATGAGTCGCTGTCGAAGCGGCCCATGATGCGCCTCATCGAGCCCTTGCGCCGCATGGGGGCGCGCATCGAGTGCAGTGCCGCGGGCACGCCGCCGGTAACAGTCTTCGGCGGGGCGCGAGTTCGCGGCATCGATTACGACATGCCGGTGGCGAGCGCCCAGGTCAAATCCGGTATTTTGCTCGCCGGTCTGTACGCGCGGGGGCGAACGTGCGTGAGGGAACCCCTCGCAAGCCGCGACCACAGCGAGCGCATGTTGGGCCGTTTCGGCTGTCCGGTACAACGCCACGACGGCGCGGTTTGCATGCGCGGCGAAGCGCGCCTCGCGGGCGTTGATGTCACTGTGCCGGCGGATCTGTCTTCGGCGGCGTTTTTCATCGTCGGCGCGACGATTGCCCGCGGGTCGGATCTCGTGCTCGAGGAGGTGGGCGTCAATCCGACGCGCATTGGCATGATCGAGATCCTGCGGCGCATGGGGGCGGACATCGAGCTTCAAAACAAGCGCGAGGAGGGCGGTGAGCCCGTTGCCGATCTCTACGTACGCGCAAGCGATCTGCGCGGGATCCGTATTCCGGGCGATCTGGTACCGGCGGCCATCGACGAATTTCCCGTCCTTTTCATCGCCGCGGCCTGCGCCCGGGGCGAAACCCTCTTGGAAGGCGCCGAAGAACTTCGCTACAAGGAGAGCGATCGGATAAGAAGCATGGCGCAGGGCCTCAAGGCGCTGGGCATCGAGGCGCGGCCCACCCCTGACGGGATGCGCATCCGCGGTGCCGCGATCCAAGGGGGCCGCGTGGAAAGCGGCGGTGACCATCGCGTCGCGATGGCGTTTGCGATCGCGGGATTGCGGGCCGAGGGGCGTATTGTCATCGCCGGCTGCGCGATGATCACTACGTCTTTCCCAAACTTCCTCACGCTGGCGCGGGAAGCGGGTCTCCGAATCACCGCAGGCGGCGGACCGTGAGCAGCGAATCGATTCCCGTCATCGCCATCGACGGTC
The DNA here is from genome assembly GCA_030859565.1 of Pseudomonadota bacterium. Lineage (NCBI taxonomy): Bacteria > Pseudomonadati > Pseudomonadota > Pseudomonadota bacterium. The sequence goes on along the minus strand of JALZJW010000010.1, from coordinate 25,357 downwards.
CGAGCGGCACGGGCAAGGGCAGCCTCGGGGTGCGCCTCGCGCGGACGCTAGGATGGCATTTTCTCGATAGCGGGGCCTTGTACCGGGTCTTGGGGTGGCTTGCGATGAGGGAGGCTGTCGTGTTCGATGATATGGCGCGGCTGGCTCATCTTGCGGCGCGGCTTGCGGTGGAATTTCGAGACGCTGCGCCGGGATCGGAGGAGGTGCGCGTGATCTGCCGGGGAGAGGATGTGACTCGGAGCATCCGTTCGGAAGCCTGCGCGCACGCCGCCTCTCAGATCGCGGCGCTGCCCCCGGTCCGCGCGGCTTTTCTTGTGCAGCAGCGCTCCTTCCGGCAGCCTCCGGGCTTGGTGGCCGACGGCCGCGACATGGGAACGGTGGTTTTCGCCGACGCGGCGCTTAAGATCTATCTCTCGGCCAGCCCGGAGGAGCGCGCCGAAAGGCGCTATAAGCAGTTGAAAGATCAGGGAGTCAATGTTAATCTCCGCAATCTTTTAGAGGGTATCCTGGAACGCGATGCCCGTGATAGTGAGCGCGGCGCCTCGCCTTTACGGGCCGCGCCCGATGCCGTGATCATCGACACCACGCGCCTTGATCTCGGAGCGGTGCTTGAGCGTGTTATATACTTACTCGATGGGCGCGATCGGCGCGCGGGTAAAAATCAATAGTCGTTTGAGGATTCGGGAACTAATGGTTGAAACGTTTGCGGAATTATTCGAGCAGAGTCAAATCGAGCACAAGATGCGTCCGGGCACCATCGTGACCGGTATCGTCGTCGATGTCCGGCCGGATGCCGTGGTCGTTCATGCCGGCTTTAAATCGGAGGGGGTGATCCCCATCGAGCAATTCCGCAACGAGGCGGGCGCCATCGAAGTCACCATTGGCGATCGGATCGATGTCGCGCTCGATGCGATCGCAGACGGGTCCGGCGCCACTCAACTGTCGCGGGAAAAGGCGAAGCGCGTCATGGCCTGGAAGCGTTTAGAAGAAGCTTTGGAGGCCGGCAGCAACGTGACCGGTGTGATCTCGGAGCGCGTGAAGGGCGGTTTTACGGTAGAGATCGAAGACATCCGCGCCTTCCTTCCGGGGTCGTTGGTGGATGTCCGGCCGGTACGCGATACCACCTATCTGGAAGGCAAGCCGCTCGAGTTCAAGGTGATTAAGGTTGACCATAAGCGTAATAACGTCGTGGTCTCCCGCCGTGCCGTAGTGGAAAGCGAGGGGGGTGCCGAGCGCGATGTGCTGTTGAACAGCATCGAGGAGGGCGGGGTTGTCAAGGGGGTGGTTAAGAACCTTACCGATTATGGGGCGTTCATCGACCTCGGTGGCGTCGATGGCTTGCTCCATATCACGGACATGGCCTGGAAACGCGTAAAACACCCGAGCGAAGTCCTCAATGTCGGCGACGAAATTGACGTTAAGGTCCTGAAATTCGATCGCGAGCGCAACCGCGTCTCCCTAGGGCTCAAGCAGCTTGGGGAGGACCCCTGGATCGACATCGGGCGCCGCTACCCGCAGCGTTCTCGGATCTTCGGCAAAGTCACCAACGTCGCCGACTATGGTTGCTTTGTGGAAATAGAACCAGGCGTCGAGGGTTTGGTTCACGTCTCGGAGATGGACTGGACCAACAGAAACGTTCATCCCTCGAAAGTGGTCCATGTGGGGCAAGAGGTCGAGGCGATGGTTCTCGATATCGACCAGGAGCGGCGCCGCATCTCGCTCGGAATAAAGCACTGCCAGCCGAATCCTTGGGAGGAGTTTGCGGTAAGGTTCAACAAGAACAGCAAGGTCCAGGGAATCATCAAGTCCATTACCGATTTTGGTATTTTCGTGGGGCTCGAAGGGGGCATCGATGGTTTGGTGCACCTGTCCGATCTCTCGTGGTCGAGTGCGGGTGAGGAGGCGGTCAGAAATTACAAGAAGGGGCAAGAGGTCGAAACGGTGGTTCTCGCCATCGATGCGGAGCGGGAGCGGATTTCGCTTGGGATCAAACAATTGGAGAAGGATCCCTTTTCCAATTATCTGGCCGAACACGAAAAGGGCAGTATCGTGACGGGCGTTGCCGTAATGGTCGATGCGCAGGGGATAACGGTCCGGCTCGCGGACAGCGTCGAGGGCTATATTCGCGCTTCGGAGCTTTCACAGCAGCCCGTGGACGATGCGCGCAAGGGGATCAAGGAGGGGCAAGAGGTCGAGGCCCTATTTGTTGCAATCGACCGGAAGAAGCGCATGATTTCTCTTTCGATCAAGGCGAAGGAATTTCACGAGCAGGCGCAAGCGTTGGAGACTTACGGGGCTGGGGCCGGCATGACGACCACCAAGTTCGGCGATCTGCTCAAGCAGCGCCTTGACGGTGCCGAGTCGCCCGATTGAAGGCGCGCCATGCATGAACGGCAGGGGATTCTTCCCGCCCGGTAATCTCTTTGACAGGGCTAAGGCAAGCACAGATGACTAAGTCGGAACTCATCGAATCCCTCGCGCGCAAGCAAATCCAACTGGGGAATAAAGATGTTGAGTTGGCAGTTAAGACCTTGTTGGAGCTCATGGCGTATACGCTCTCGACAGGGAGACGCATCGAGATCCGCGGCTTCGGAAGTTTCTCTCTCCATTATCGCCCGGCGCGGATCGGACGCAATCCGAAATCCGGAGATCCGGTGCCCCTGCCGGCGAAATACGTGCCGCACTTTAAACCGGGCAAACAGATGAGAGAACGCGTCAACGGCGTGAAATAATTCGGTCTCGGAAAACAATCGAAGCGTGCTTTCCCGCCCCGTGGGAGGGGTTCGAAGGAGGGGCGTGCTACGTTTAAACACTACGGCGTCTAGCTATGGTTCGCCTTCTAAAAGTAATCTTTCTGCTGGTCGTCGTCCTCGTCGGCCTTGAGCTGCATGTCAAGAATCATCAATTAGTCGTGGTCGATTATTATTTGGGTACGGTGCAGTTGCCGGTGTCTCTCTTGATCGCTTGCATGTTGCTCTTGGGAGCGGTTCTGGGCGTCCTGGTAAATCTCAGTGTCGTTGTGCGTTTGCGGCGTAAGATCGGTGAGCTCAAGCGTTCTTTGAAATCCGTGGATCAGCAGTTAGCGAGAGGCCAATCCATCACAACGCTCAAGGATGCCTCCTGAGCCGTTCTCGAACCTCATTTGGCTGCTATTGCCGCTTGCCGCGGCGTCCGGTTGGTATCTGGCAAGCCGCGGCGGCGCTTACCGCCGTGGCGAGCCCGCCACCCTCTCCAAGGATTACTTCAAAGGCCTAAACTACCTTGTTAACGAACAGCCGGATAAGGCCATCGACGTGTTCATCGCGATGCTGGAGGTCGAGAGCGACACGATTGAAACTCAGCTAGCGTTGGGCAATCTGTTCCGCCGGCGCGGCGAAGTCGATCGGGCCATCCGTATCCATCAAAATTTAATTACGCATTCCGCGTTGGGCGACGAGCAACGTTCCCTGGCGGCGCTCGAGTTAGGAATGGATTACATGCGCTCGGGCTTGTTCGATCGGGCGGAGGGGCTATTTAAAGACCTGTTGGACTCCGGAACCCACACGAAGAAGGCATTATCGCAGTTGCTGGATATCTATCAGCAAGAACAAGATTGGGATAAGGCGATCGCGTGCGCGCGCGAGATCGAGACCCGATGCAAAGAGGATATGGGCCGTATAACGGCCCAGTTTTACTGCGAATGGGCGCACCAGTGCGAGCTTCAAGGCCAGACCGCCGAGGCTGTCCGGCTATTGCGACGCGGGTTGGAAGTTGATCCCGGCTGCGCGCGCGCGAGCCTGATGGAAGGTAGAATCGCCAAGGCTTCCGGCGACACTCGCGCGGCGGTCATGGCGTTCAAAAGGATTGAGCATCAGGACCCTTCGGTTCTGGTACAAGCGCTACCGCACTTGCTCGAATGCTATCGAAGCTTGGGGCAATCCGACGAGTTTATAGCGTATTTGCAGACGCTCGTCGCCAAGAACTTCGGCGTTCATATCTTGTTGATGCTGGCGGATCTGATCGCGGAAGAGCAGGGCATCGAAGCGGCGATAAGCTATTTGGGTGAGGAGCTAAACCGGCGGCCTTCCTTACGCGGATTGAACCAAATGCTCAGTTATTCAAAAGCACACGGCGCGCCGTTGTCCAAGCCGCAGTTGGCGGTGCTCAGCGACTACGTAGGCCGCTTGTTACGCCAACGATCGAATTACCAATGTCAGCACTGCGGGTTTCTAGCGAAGACGCACCATTGGCAATGCCCGACCTGCAAGCATTGGAACAGCATGAGGCCGGTCGATGAGCTCGACGGCAACTGAGCAACGCGGTGAGGGGATGAGCGTAAGCGAACCAAAGCCCGAAAACAGCGTGTTCGAACCCCCGGCCCCGCGTCCGGCCGGTGAACGGCTCTATTGGACGCGCTTACACGGAAGCGCCAAGGCGCTTGCCGTCTCAAGGCTCGCGGAGAGATGGAACGGTCTGGTGGTGGTCATCGCCAAGGACGCGCTGCATGCAGAGCGCCTCGAGGAGGAGCTTGGGTTCTTTAGCGGGGGTGGTCAAGCAGCCGAGATCCTTAGCTTTCCTGACTGGGAAACCTTGCCCTATGACCGCTTTTCACCTTATCAGGACATCGTCTCGCAGCGTCTGGAAACGCTGGCGCGCTTACCGCAACGAAGCACAGGTTATTTAATCACCTCCGTCGCCACCTTGATGCATCGGTTGGCGCCGCGCGACTATCTTGAAGCCAACACCCTCGTGCTCAAAGTGGGCGAGCGCCTGGATCGCGAGCGTTTCCGCGAACGGCTGATTCACGGAGGGTATCGCTGCGTCTCGCAGGTGCTGGAGCACGGTGACTTCGCCGTTCGGGGATCGCTACTCGATGTGTATCCGATGGGTAGCCGGTTCCCTTATCGCATCGATTGGTTCGACGAGCTGATCGATACGCTGCGCCTCTTCGATCCGGAAACGCAACGCTCCATCGAGAGCAGCGATCGGATCGAGGTGCTACCCGCGCGCGAGTTTCCTCTAACGCCGAAGGCGCTCGAGTGCTTCCGCGCGAACTGGCGCGCGCGCTTTGAAGGCGCGCCCGGGGACTGCCCGATCTACCGCGAGGTAAACCAGGGCCTCGCGCCCGGAGGTATCGAGTATTACTTGCCGCTTTTTTTTACCGGCGGCGCGATCTTGTTCGATTATCTGCCCGAGGAGAGCGTCGTGGTGCTGGATGACGGTGCGTTGGAGGCTGCAAGCGCGTTTTGGGGGGAGATTGGTCAACGCTATGAAGCCGCCCGCCACGATCGCGAGCGGCCGTTGTTACCCCCCGATGAAGTGTTTCTCCCGCCCGAGGAGCTTTCCGCTCGGCTAAAAATCCATCCGGCGATCCTCATAGAGGGGCTCACGGCGCCAAAGCATGCCGTGAGTTTCTCGAGCAGCATGCCGGCGCAGCTTCCTATCGACGGCCGGGCCGCGGATCCGTTGGCCGTCGTCAAACACTATTTGCAATCTTTCGGCGGACGGGTCTTGCTTGCCGCCGAGTCGAAAGGCCGCCGCGAGACGCTCTCCGAGCTACTGCGCCAGCACCAGATTGAATTCCAAGCCTACGCGGATTGGGCGTCGTTTCTTAAGGGTGAAGCGCGAATCGGATTGACCATCGCCGCCCTCGATCAAGGCATGCAGTTGGACAGCCCGCGCATCGCCGTCGTTGGCGAGGCCCAGTTGTTCGGGGAACGCGCCCGGCAAGAGCGCCGCCGCAGCCGCGCGGCACGGGACCCGGAAAGCATCATTCGCGATCTCAGCGAGCTCCGCGCCGGTGCGCCGGTGGTGCATGAGCGTCACGGAGTCGGGCGCTATTTGGGGCTCTTTCCGATCGAGACCAACGGCATTCCCGGTGAATACCTCGGCATCGAGTACGCCGATGCGGACCGTCTCTACGTTCCGGTGCTCTCGCTCCACCTCATCACCCGCTATTCCGGCGTGGACCCCGCTCACGCGCCCTTGCACAAGCTCGGCAGCGGTCAGTGGCAACGCGCCCGCGCCAAGGCCGCGAAACGCATCCGTGACGTGGCCGCGGAGCTCCTGGAGATCTACGCGCGCCGCGCCGCTCGAAAGGGGTTCGCGTTTACGCTGGAACGGGATCAATACCAGGCGTTTATACAGGGGTTCCCTTTCGAGGAGACACCGGACCAGGAGGCGGCGATCGCCGCGGTTGTGCACGATCTGCAAGGCGAGCAACCGATGGATCGGCTGGTGTGCGGCGATGTCGGGTTCGGAAAAACCGAGGTGGCCATGCGCGCGGCGTTCGTCGCGGCCATGGGCGGCAAGCAGGCCGCGATCCTGGTGCCGACCACTCTGCTGGCGCAACAGCACTATCGGAACTTCAAGGATCGATTCGCGGAATGGCCGCTCCGTATCGAGCTACTGTCACGGTTCCAGGTCAAGAAAGAGCAGGATAAAGTCGCGGCGGGGCTCAAGGACGGCGCGGTCGATATTGTCGTCGGAACACACAAGCTATTGCAGGAGTCCATTGTCTTCAAGCGCCTCGGGCTGCTCGTGATCGATGAAGAGCATCGCTTCGGGGTGCGGCAAAAGGAGCGGCTGAAGGCCCTGCGTTCGGAGGTGGATATCTTGACGCTGACCGCGACCCCGATTCCGCGCACGCTCAACTTGGCTTTGTTCGGCACTCGCGAGCTGTCGATCATCGCCTCCCCCCCCGCAAGGCGCATCGCCGTCAAGACCTTCGTGACCGAGTGGGATCAGGCGCTGTTGCGCGAAGCCATGGGGCGCGAGATCAGCCGCGGCGGCCAGATCTACTTCCTGCATAACGAGGTGGAAACGATCGAAGAAACTGCTCGCGAGGTTGCGGCGCTCATTCCCGAGGCGCGCGTGCGCATTGCGCACGGGCAGATGCGCGAGCGCGAGCTCGAGCAGGTGATGCTCGATTTCTACCATCGCCGCTTTGCGTGCCTGCTCTGCACGACTATCATCGAGACCGGGATCGACGTGCCGAACGCCAATACTATTATCATTAATCGCGCCGACAAGTTCGGACTCGCCCAGCTCTATCAACTGCGCGGCCGGGTGGGCCGTTCGCATCACCGGGCGTATGCCTATCTCGTGGTGCCGTCCCGGAAGGCCCTCAAGGGCGACGCCCTGAGGAGGCTCGAAGCCATCGAGTCGATCGAGGATCTCGGCATCGGGTTTTCCTTAGCCACCCATGATCTCGAGATCCGCGGCGCCGGAGAGATCCTCGGTGAGGAGCAAAGCGGGCATATTCAGGAAGTCGGTTTCGGCTTGTTCACGGAACTGCTCGAGCGGGCGATCCAGGCGCTCAAGGCCGGGCGGCAGCCCGAGCTCGACCGGCCGCTCGATCATGGCGTCGAGATCGAGATCCATGTTCCGGTACTGATCCCGGGCGATTATGTACCCGATGTCCATACCCGTCTTATCATGTACAAACGGATCGCGAACGCCGGTGATCTAGAGGAGCTTGGCCGGCTGGAAGAAGAAATGATCGATCGTTTCGGCGCGCTGCCGCAGTCCGCCAAGGATCTCCTTCGGATCACGCGGCTCAAGCAGCGGGCGGCGCCTCTCGGGGTCCGTAAGATCGATCTCGGCGCGCATGGCGGGCGGGTGCTCTTCCACGCGCACGCCGAGGTCGACCCGCTGGCCTTAGTGAAACTGATGCAGACCCAACTTCATCCCTACAAGTTCGAGCAAGGAGACAAGATCCGGATCACGGCCTCGCTGCCCGATGGCGATGCGCGCATCGGCGTGCTCGATCGTTTGTTCGATCAGCTGGGACAGCGAGCGGCGGCTTGAGAGTTTGGGAAAAAACCTACTACGCTCGGGATCTCGCGTTCCGGCGGTACTCGGAATCCTCATGTATTTCAATATACACTCCGGTTGCTCGTCTCGTCCCTGAGACTCGCCCCTTCGGGGCTTGCGCGCCGTTTCGCTCCCGGCGAAACGGTCCTGCGCTCCGGCGGAACGCGACCTCCCTTCGCTCGCGACGGTTTTTTCACAAACTCTGAGCCTAAGTATTTCGCCGCACGGATCATGAAACGCGTTTATTGCTCGGAGGATCGACTGCTCGTCGGTTTCCTCAAAGGTGTCCTCGATGGCCACCGCATCGACTGCCTGGTCAAAAATGAATATCTCATCGGCGGCATCGGGGAGCTGCCGCCGGGCGCCTGTTGGCCCGAGCTTTGGGTGATCGAAGAGAATGATCTGCCACGTGCCCGCACTCTCATCGCTTCGGTTTTAAAAGGCGGATCCGGCACGGAGCCATGGTGCTGTCCTGCGTGCGGCGAATGGATCGAGCCGCAGTTCACAGAATGCTGGCAATGCGCGCAGTTTGAGGGTGAGCTACCCTGACGCCTTTAAAACGCTGCATCGGCTTCGGCGCCCGCGGTCCGGGCCGTTCCGTATCCACCACCGCCAGGCGTTTCAATCACCAAGACATCGCCGGACCGCATCATGGTTTCCGCGCAGCCGCTCAAGGATTCCACCGTACCGTCGGCCCGCTCCACCGAGTTGCGCCCGACCTGACCCGGCTCGCCGCCCGCGAGGCCGTAGGGCGGTATGCGCCGATGGCTCGATAGGATCGCCGCATTCATCGTTTCCAGGAACCGCACCCGGCGCACCGCGCCGTCGCCGCCGCGGTATCGGCCCCGGCCGCCGCTGCCATGGCGAATGTGAAAACTCTCAAGCAACACCGGAAAGCGCCACTCCAAGACCTCGGGATCGGTCAAGCGCGTGTTGGTCATGTGTGTCTGCACGCAGTCGGTGCCGTCGAAGCCATCGCCCGCGCCCGAGCCGCCGGCGATGGTCTCATAGTATTGATATTCTTCATTGCCGAAGGTGAAGTTATTCATGGTGCCTTGCGCGGCGGCCATCACGCCGAGCGCCCCATAAAGCGCGTCGGTGACATACTGCGAGGTCTCGACATTGCCCGCCACCACTGCCGCCGGGTAACGCGGGTTGAGCATCGAGCCCGCCGGGATGATGACCGTCAAGGGCTTGAGGCACCCGGCGTTGAGCGGGATGTCATCGTCGACGAGTGTCCGGAAAACGTAAATCACCGCGGCCAGGGTCACGGCCGCCGGTGCGTTGAAGTTGTTCGCCTGCTGCGGCGAGGTGCCGGTAAAGTCGATCACCGCGGCGCGTGTGGTCCTGTCTATCGTGATCTTGACCTTGATCGCCGCGCCATGGTCCATCTCGTAAGTGAACTCACCGTCACGAAGCACCTCGATCGCTCGCCGCACCGACTCCTCGGCGTTATCTTGCACGTGTCGCATGTAAGCCTGCACGGCTTTCAGGCCGAAGTAAGCCACCATGCGGCGGAGCTCCTGCACACCCTTTTCGTTGGCGGCGATCATCGCGCGCACGTCGGCCAGATTCTGCCTCGGATTGCGTGCCGGATAGCGGCCCGACGTCAGGATCTTCAGTAATTCGCCCTCGCGCAAGCGGCCTTGCTCGACGAGCAGGAAGTTGTCGATCAACACACCCTCTTCCCCAATATGACGGCTCGCCGGGGGCATGGAGCCCGGCGTCATCCCGCCGATGTCGGCGTGATGCCCGCGCGAGCCGAGGTAGAACAAAATGCGCTCGCCCCCCTCCTCGAATACCGGGGTGATGACGGTCATGTCCGGCAGGTGCGTGCCACCGCGGTAAGGGGCGTTCAGCAGGTAGACGTCACCCGGACGCATCGTGCCAGCGTTCGCGCGCCTCACTGCTTGCACGCTCTCGCTCATCGACCCGAGGTGCACGGGCAGGTGAGGCGCATTGGCGACCAACTGCCCCTGCGCATCGAACAGTGCGCAAGAAAAGTCCAGGCGCTCTTTGATGTTGACCGAGTAAGCCGTGTTGGCGAGCGCTGCGCCCATCCGCTCGGCGATCGACATAAATAGGTTGTTAAATATTTCCAGCATCACCGGATCGGCCCGGGCGCCAACCGCGGTGCTTTTCGGGCGCGGGACCTTGCGCGTGAGTACAAGACAGTTTTGCGGCGTGACGGCGGCCTGCCAGCCCGGCTCGATCACGGCGGTCGCGTTGGCTTCGGCGATGATCGCGGGTCCCGCGATTCGATCGCCGGGCCGAAGCTTATCCCGCTCATAGATCGGTGTGGGATGCTCGCAGCCGCCGCTGCGCATGGTCATGATCTCAACGGGTGCCGGAGAGCCGGCTGCTTCTACCTTCGCGGCAGGAGAGGGCGGCAGCGGGCGGCCTTCCGATCCGCCTCCCAACCCCGTCACTTCGACGGAAACCGCTTCAACGACGAGCGGGCGATCGGCCATCAAAAAACCGTAGCGTTGGCGGTAGTCCTGTTCGAACTGCTCGATCATGTGATTCGGCGCAGCAAAATTGACCGTCAACGCAGAGTCCGTTCCCTCGTAACGCAGATGCACGCGCTTAGCCACACGCCACCGCACTGTAGGACTCCCTTGATCGCTCAAATCCTCGCGGCCCTCCGCCGCAAGCTCCTCGAACACGAAGCGCAAGCCGGACATGAGCACCGGATCGAGCTTCGTTTCGATGGCACGCTCGCGCATGACGCTCACCTCGGCGAGCCCCATGCCATAGGCGGAAAGCACACCGGCGTGAACGTGAATGAAGACCTTATCCATCGCCAAAGCGTCGGCGACCAAACAGGCATGTTGACCGGCCGCCCCACCGAAGCAGCACAAACAATAGGCGGTGATATCGTACCCGCGTTGCACCGAAATCTTCTTGATGGCGTTGGCCATATTTTCTATCGCGACCCGGACGAAGCCCTCGGCCACTTCCAGCGGCCCTCGGCTATCGCCGGTGGCAGCCGTGATCTCCGCCGCGAGATCCTCGATCTTTCCTCGCACGATCTCGGCATCGAGCGGCTGATCGCCGCACGCGCCAAATACGCACGGAAAGAACTTCGGTTGCAGTTTTCCGAGCATGACATTGCAGTCGGTGATGGTGAGCGGCCCGTTGGCGCGATAACACGCCGGCCCGGGGTAGGCTCCTGCCGACTCGGGGCCTACCCGATAGCGCATGCCGTCGAAGTGAAGAATCGAGCCGCCGCCCGCCGCCACCGTGTGGATGCACAGCATGGGGGCGCGAAGCCGTACCCCGGCGACTTGCGTTTCGAAGGCGCGTTCGAATTCGCCCGCGTAATGGGAGACGTCGGTGGAGGTGCCGCCCATATCGAAGCCGATGACCTTGTCGAATCCCGCGGCGAGCGCCGTACTGACCGCCCCGACCACACCGCCCGCCGGGCCGGACAGGATGCTGTCCTTGCCGCGGAACCGTTGAGCCTCTGCCAGCCCGCCATTGGATTGCATGAACAGTAAACGCGAACCATGAAGTTCCCGTGCCATGCGCTCGGCGTAGCGGCAGAGGATCGGGGAAAGATAGGCGTCCGCGACCGCGGTGTCGCCCCGGCTCACGAATTTCATCAGCGGGCTGACTTCATGCGATGCCGAGACCTGCGTGAAGCCGATCTCACGGGCTGCCTGCGCCACCTGCCGCTCGTGGGCCGGGTAACGATAGCCGTGCATGAAAACGATCGCGACCGCGCGCAAGCCGCGGGCGAACGCGGCCCGCAACTCGTTTTCAGCCCCTTCAAGGTCGAGCGGTACGAGCACATCGCCGCGGGGGTCGACGCGCTCCCTCACCTCGATCGCGTCTGCATAGAGCATCTCCGGCATGATGATGTGCCGCGCGAAAATGTCGGGCCGGTTCTGATAGCCGATGCGCAACGCATCGCGAAAACCCTTTGTCACCGCTAACAGCGTCGGCTCGCCCTTGCGCTCGAGAAGAGCATTGGTCGCGACAGTCGTGCCCATCTTCACGGCCTCGATCCGCTCACTTGGGATCGGCGCATCGTGATTGAGGCGTAAAAAATAACGAATGCCGGCGAGCGCCGCGTCGGTATAACGGCTGGGATTTTCGGAGAGCAGCTTGTGAGTAAAAAGCCGCCCGTCGGGCCTGCGGGCGACGATATCCGTAAACGTACCGCCGCGGTCGATCCAGAACTGCCAGCGGGGTTTCAATTCGGACGGTTTCTCCATCGCCGGGAAGATAGCACAAACGGCGGGTTGCGCCTCCCGCCAACGCGCAAACCCCGAACCGTGCTATGTCACAGGACGCCGGTCGAAGTTGAACGGCTCAGCCGACGCCGCGTCCATCTCAGTGGTCGGAGAGCTTGCTTGCACTGACAATGGTCCACCCGCCTTTTTTCTACGACGTGAGCAGGGCGTTGACGGCCTTGAACGCCGTCTCAAATCCGGTCCAGCGTCGCGTCAGGGATCACCAGCGTCGACACCTTCTCTGCGAAGAACCGAGCCGGCCGGTAGTGGTTGAACGTGGCTCCTGCCTTCAGAGGATTCTTGACGAAGTAGTCCGCCACCCTCACGAGGATGCGGGGAGCGCGTCCCGTGAGATCCTCCAGCTTCACCTTCGCGGCGAGCGACTGGGAGAACTCGCAGTTCACGAGTCCAACGTAGAAGCTCTCGTCGAACATGTCCTCGATGTCGGCCTCTTTTTTCCCGGTGAAGTCGGCGAAGATGAACACGTGGCTTTTCTTTAGGAGCTTCTTCTTGTACAGGTTCTCGATCATCTGCCGGTCCCCCTTCTGGAAGTCGACCAGCGTCGCGACATTGAGGTTTTTCTGAGATCCGATGAGCGCGACGAACGTCGGCACCTTGTCCGACCCTCCGACCGGCGTGATAGTCCACCGGCTGTCGAGTCCAATGCGCTCTTTAGCCTGAAGGAGACCCGACACCGTCTGGATGTAAAGCAGGTCCGACACACCCTCGACCACGAGGCTGTTTGGGCCGATGAAGCGCGCGTAGGGCGCGTGCCCGCGCCAACTCATTCGCCGAAGTCAGCGCCGTTGAGTGGTTCGATGTTGCTTCCCCAATTTGCTGGCAGCCACCCCTGTTTGACATACCGATGGAAGCTCGAATACGGCCAAAGGCTTACCTGTGCCACGTACCCATGCTTCACCGGGTTCCAATGGATGTAATCGATATGCCGGTTGAAGTCGGCCTCATCGCGGATGAGATGTTCCCAAAATCGATGCTGCCATAACGTGCTTTGGTTCCGTTTTCTGCGACGCGCGTTCATCCATTCAGGTCGATTGAGTCTCGTTTGGCAGCGCTGCGTGACCATTCGCTTGAGGACACGCCAGCGGTGGGAGAAATCCTCATCTCCGGGAGGCAATGTCCAGAGGGTATGCATGTGGTCAGGCAGCAACACCCAAGCCTCGATCACAAACGGATGGGTCAAACGAAGCGTTCCGATCGCTTCCCGCAGGACGGAGCGCACATCGGCATCGGTGAGAAACGTTTGGCGCCGATAGGTGTTGACGGTGAAGAAATAGGTGCCACCCGGCACCTGGGCACGGCGATAATCAGGCATGACGGAATCATAAAGCCAATGAATGGCGCGGGCACGCGCCCTACGCTGGCTTCGGAAAGTGCGGCCTCAGGATGGTCTGCCAGATGTGGAGACCGAGACTCTTGCTCTTCAACAGCTCTGTCAGCCGTGCGCGGAGCGCCTTCGCCTGCTCGCTTTCGGCCAGGGCCTTGCTCTTCTGCAGGGCGGCGGCTTTCTCGGCCTCGTCTTGGAGTTGGTTCGCAGCGGCTTGGGCTGCGGCGACCGCTTCGCCCTGCTTCTGTCCGATCTCCGTGAGGTACTTGGAGAGCTGCGCCAGCGTGCCTCTCTTGGTCGCCTTTGCCGGCAAAGCTTCGGGCAGCTCGGATCTCTTGACCAAGTTCTTCACGAGAACGTGCTCCGCGACCAGAACGTTGACGAACAGCTGGCACGTACTCGAGTCGCCTCTAGCGTACCCCTTTGAAACCACGACTTCGGGTTTCGCCAGCACGCCGTCCCCGTACTCGTCGCCTATGGCCTTCAACTCGGGCTGTTCCAGCCGAAAGGTGGCCTCGACAACCACCGCGTGTTGTCGCCGCCCGCTCTCGACGTCCTGTTGGTAGTTCTCGACCTCGGACCGAGGGTAGTCGTCGGTCACATCAAAGTTGCCGTCGCGCTCGACGATGGGGTTTAAACGATAGAGTGCCTGCAACACGGCCGTCTTGCCAGCCTCGTTCTTACCAACCAGGCACGCGACTCTGTCGATCTCGAAGGAGTTGGAATCCCAGACCGATTTGAACTCTCGGACACGCACCGTTTGTAGCTTCATTGGAACCTCATGTGCAAACTCGTTCTCGTTTCCTTCGCAAGTGATCGATCATCGTGTGCATCCGTCCAGAACTCGCCTCAGTTCGGTTCGTTGACCCAACGCCAAAACTCAGGGGCGCGCCGCTTGCGGAGTGTCCCCTCCAGCGCCCGGTTGGGCGGCATGCCTCACCCGCTTGAGCAGGTCGCACACCGAATCAAAGTCACCATCGGCGCTCGACAACGCGACTAACATTTGTGAAGCCACAATGACGAAGCGATCAGAGGGTGATACCGATATACCCGCGAACTGAAGCTTGTTTGCAAGAGCCATGGATTTCTGAATAACAGCACTCTGGTCTACCTCGGCGGCACGGGTCCCTGAACGCTTCCTGCAAACGAGAATCGCGTCAAGGCTGATCGGATCCTTGGCAGCGGCTTTGGGGCTTGCCGCCCGCAGCTCCGCGTGCACGGGATGAGCAGCCACCACCATTAACCCGGCGTTCGTAATAGCCTCAAAGATCGCTGCCCACCCTTCAGCACGGGAATGATGAAAACTGAAGGCTAGCACCCCGTCATTCTTGAGTACCCGGCAGCACTCAGTGAAAACAGACCCAAGCTGCCTAGCGAATACACGAGGGTCTTGGTGTTGAACTTCGCCCATGTCAGAAGAATCCGTTCGCTCGAACCAGGGGTAGCGCGACTTGAGCGCTGGGGCGAGCCAGGCAAAGAAAAAATCGCTGAGCTCGCTGTAGTGGACGAAGTCGAAATAGGGTGGGTCGGTGATCACTGCATCGACAGATGCATCTGGTAGGGCAATGCGTGAGCTATCTCCGTTCAAAACCATCAGCCCGTTGTTCGTCGTAGCGAATTGCTCCCAGGAACTCACAACCGTCGGCCGTATCGGTTCACTCGCAACGATCTTTCCCGTGCCGAGCAGTTCACCAAAAAGGTCGCGCCTGAACTCAACCTCAAACGGTTCATCCATGTACCGCTTCGCGGGGATTAGGCGTGATTCGAACAGTGTGCTGAACGTGCCGCTACTCTTGTCTGTTCCCCAGACCGAGTTCTCAAGCGGAACACGCTCTGGCTTCAGGATGTGATGAGAGAACATGTGCCGGACGGCGCCTGTGCCTTCGCCCTTAAAGCTGCAGAACATATTGTTGAACTCGAGGGTGCTCGAGAACAGGCACAGCATCTGTTCCTGCACTGTCTCCTCCTCGATATCAAGGATGCCTTTAACCAAAAGCCCGAGGCAGAGCAACTGCCTGGAATTGAAGAAATCGCGCCAGTATAGATAGTTGTAGCCACGGGCCTGGTCCGTGTTGTGGCCTGGACGGACGGGCATTGTAGGAAGTGGCAGTGACTCCCGCTGCAGCTTAGCTTCGGCCTGTGCGTATAGCGCCAAATCCTCCTCGCGAGCGCGTAAGTAGACTTTCTGTCCGTCTGGCCGAACCGCCAAGATTGCGTACAGGCGGTGCCCGAGGGGCTGCCCGTCAGTGGGCAAGAGGTCCTTGATTCGGTACCGCTTACCGCTCCTCGTGGTCACATATTGACCCGACGCTGGCCCTTTCTGGGGGTTGAATTGATGCCTACAGCGCGGACACGTCAGATCGTTCGCATCGTACCGGTCTTCGATAACTTCCCAGCAGCTCGGACAGACGATCTGCGCCTTGGGCTTCTTCTTAGGGTAGGCGTCCTGAGCGAAGACATAGCGAGAGAGAAGGGGTATCGTCTCCCCGCCTGGGCTCTTCACGGTCTTGACCCAGAAGAAGTAGAGAACTGAAATCATCTGACCAGTGCGTGGATCCGTGGTCTGATAGTAACGCCGGATCTCAGGGGCAACCGTCCTTTCCAGACATTCGAAAGCGCTCCTAAGCTGAGTTTCTGACCCCCGTGTGAACGCCTGCCGTACGAGGAATGTGCTAACAGGATTGATGTCGGACCCGACAGCCTTTGCTCCAAGCTTAAGCGCCTCTCCCAGAGTTGTGCCGCTCCCCATGAAGGGATCGAGCACGACCTTTCCGGTGAAGGAGTGCCGTTCGTAGAACGTTCGCCACGTATCGACGCCTGACCGGCTGAGGGCCGCTAGAGTGATTGCACGGAACACCGATCCGAGGCGAGTCGCCCACCACTTGTGTATGTGGTAGATCGGGCGATTGATTTCCTTGCGCCAGCTCTCTTGTTCGGCAACCCGGCTGATCTCCACGATCGGGAAATCATCCTCCAGCGCCGTTAGCTTTGGCTCACGGCTACCGAGTAATGTCGCCGCAGGGCTATTCATTCGTCGTTAGTCCCGAACGTCTCATCGAGTATGATGGCTTCATCGACCATCGAAACTGACTTCGACGCGTCGCTGGCGAGCCGATAAGCCACGAACCGATGCTCAAAGGCTGGCTAGGGTATCAGCGCTAGCCGTAAATCGCTGATGGTCTCCGGATCGAGATAGGGCCGGAACTCGCTACGCTCGCTCATCGTGACCGTTCGCCCTTCTATACATCAGGGCGAACGGACTCTCAGACTTGTTCAGAGCTTCCTTAAATCAGATCCGCGTCTCAGCCGAGGTATCCGTTCGCACGATACCAGTCGATCGCATCGCGCAAGGCTTCGGCGGGCGGCCGGTGGGTATAGGCGAGATCGCGTTCGGCTTTTGCACTGCTGAAGAACATTTTCTTCTTTGCCATTCGCACCCCATCGACGGTCGCACGCGGCTCGCCGCGACCGAAGAGTCTTGCCCAGGCCTCGCTCAGGTAGGCGATGGGTAAGACGAGAGCATGGGGGAGCCGCACGCTCGGCGGGCGCCCGCCGGTGATTGAAGCCACGGCGCGGAGGATCTCGTACAAGCTCATGTTTTCGCCGCCCAGGATGTAACGCTCACCGACGCGGCCCCGCTGAAATGCATCGAGATGTCCTTGGGCAACGTCGTCGACATGGACGACATTGAGCCCGGTATCGACATAGGCCGGCATGCGTCCGCGAGCGGCGTCCAGCACGGTACGGCCGGTCGGCGTCGGTTTAACGTCCCTGGGACCGATGGGCGCGGACGGGTTGACAATGACGACCGGCAATCCCTGGTCCGCGGCCAAACGGCGGACTTCGGCCTCGGCGAGAAACTTGGACCGCTTGTAGTGGCCGATCATGTCAGGGAGCGTGGCCGGGGTCTCTTCGTCGGCGGGGCTACCGTCGGCGTTTATGCCGAGCGTTGCGACGCTGCTCGTATACACGATCCGGCCGATCCCCGCCTCGGCGGCGGCGAGCAACAGGTTTAGGGTACCGGTGACGTTGCTGGCGTAGATTTCCTGCGGGTTCGGGGCCCAAAGACGGTAATCGGCCGCGACGTGGAAGAGTGCCCGGCAGCCAGAGACGGCCTGTTTCAACGTGGCCGGATCGCGGAGATCGCCTGCCACCACCTCGATGTTCAGCCCCTCGATATTTCGCTGGAGGCTTCCTGGGCGCGCCAATACACGCACCGCATGACCCGCATTCAAGAGGCAGCGGAGCACGGCCGACCCGACGAAGCCGGTCGCACCGGTGATGAGGGTGGTCATTGCGCTTGGCTTGGTGCGCGCTGCAACGTTGCGAATTGCCTGAGAACGAGCACGGCCGCGATCGGCGCCCCGAGGGCGGCGGCGGCCAGGAACGGCACGAGAGCGTTAGAGAACGTAACCACCGGCAACAAGTACAGGATGTCTTCCGCCTCGAATCCGCCCCAACCGGGCTGCTTGGTTTCCGCTTTTCCATACCGTTGCTCGATCACGTTGCGCATATGGAAGATCGACGCCACCGCCACGCCAGCGATGACGCCGGCGGGCAGCGCCCATGCCCCTGCCCCCGTGTTCCAAAGCCCGATGCCGATGCTCACGAAGAGCGTCACATGCACGATCGCATCGCTGGCCACATCGTAGAGGTGCCCCGCGCGGCTGCTCTTCCCGGCGAGCCGCGCCAACTCGCCATCGGTATGGTCGAGCAAGTTGGAGAGCGCGAGTAAGATCGCCGCCAGGTTCGGCCAAACGCCGCTCGCAAAAGCCGCGGCCGCCGCGATTCCCGTCAGCAGGCGAACGGTTGTTAAATGATTGGGCGTGACCGGCGTGTCTCGCAGCGGCCGGATCAAGAACGACGCGAGCCGGGCATCCCAGGGTTTGCGCGTCATGCGGTTTGCATCGGTCTCTGCTTCCCGCTCCCGAGCAAGGCGAGTAGGCTCGGTAATACGATGAGGGTGCAAAGCATCATGAGCACGATCCCGACGGAAAGCAATACGCCCATGCTGGCCGTCCCCTGATGGGGGGAGATGGCGAGGTTGCTAAAGGCACTGGTGTTCGTGAGCGCGCTCAGCACGACGGCCCGCGCGGTACTGGTGTTTAATAGCGTGCCGTCGTCGGGCGGCGCGGTACGAAAGCGATGCACCATATGGATCCCGTTGTCCACGCCCATGCCCAAGAGCAGCGGCAAAGCGATAATATTGGCAAAATTGAACGGGATCCCGAGCACCACCGCGGTGGCGCCCGTCAATAATGCGGCCAGCAGCAGGGGCGTCAACACCAGCACGATATCGCGTTTACGTTCCATGAACACGGCGAGGACCACCGTGATGATGAGCAAGGAAGATAAAAACGCTTGCTGGAACGCGGTCACGACCGCGCGTCCTCCTTCCAAGTAATTTACCGGAACACCGCTCACGTCGGACTTGACGCTGCGTACCTCCGAGACGAATCTTTCCAACGCCTCCGAATCGTTGAGATTGCCGCGCGGAAAGACCTCGATGCGGACCGTTCCCTGGGGAGATATCCAGCGTTGTGTCAGCTCCTCGGGTAGATCATCGAGACCGACCATTGCGGCGTCCAAGGAATCCCTGAGGGAGTCCAAGCGTCCAGGCAGCGAGGCCGTGAGAGCGGTTTCGAGCGCCCTCAAAGCGCGTTCTCCCGCCGCGCCATCCAGCGATCGGAGGTGTTTCAAAAACGCTTCGATCTCTCGTTCGAGACGCGCGCCGCTCGCACTGGCCTGTGCTTCGGGATGTTCTAGGAGATAGCCGGATAATGTGGCGCGAAAGATCTCCAAGGTTTCCCGACTGGGCGCTACGGCCGCGACGGTCGCCGAGGCCGTGACGAGTTCGGGGCCGAGCGTCAAGGCCATGTCTTCGATGATCGGCAGCTTCTCGCTTTGGTCCTCCGGGACGAAGCTCTCAATCGTGATCACGTCATCGACGCTCGGGAGCGCCTGCATGCGCGCCTTCGTCGCACGCGCCGCCGCCAAGCTTTTCTCCAGCACAACCAATGACCAGGGGGAACGCTCGCTGGTCGCCAATAGCTCCTTGAACGTCTGGACTGACTCGTTCGCCGGATCCTGAAGGTTCAGGGGATTGTCATCAAAGCTGGATGCGGGAAGGACCAGGACCGCCGCGGTCGCCAGCACCGCCGCCGTGATGCATACGCTTTTCGCATGACGCAAGGGAAACTTCAGCATGCCTGGGAAGGGGAGACCGGTGAGTTGCTTGCCATTGGTGCGCGGGACTTTAGGGATCACGCTGAGCAGGGCGGGGAGAATCGCCAGCGTCACGCCCAGGCTGATGAACATCCCGCCACCCGAGATCAAGCCGAGCTCCGCCACGCCTGAATAGTCCGTGGGGATGAACGCGAAGAATCCGATCGAGGTCGTGATCGTACACAGAGTCAAGGATCCCCCGACGTGAAAGACCGCCCGTTTTAAGGCGTCGCGCCGATCGGGTTCGAGTTGCGCCAGCTCCGCATAGCGCAGACACAAGTAAATGGCGTAGTCCGCGCCGAGCCCGATATACATGACCGCGAAGGCCACGGAGATAAGGTTCAATTGCCCGACCGCGAAGGTGGCGAAGGCCGCGGTGAAAATCAGGCCCAAGATCAGCGCGGCCAGCGTACCCAAGGTCAGCCACAGGGAACGCAAGCCGATGAACATGATAAGGGTGACGAGCAGCAGTGCCCCGACGCTCGCGTTCTGCGTCGCGAAGCTTACGCTTTGCAGCTCTTCGTAGGCGAGGGCGGCGCCGCCGGTGAGCCTGACTCGCACCCCGCGCTCGACGGTTAACTCAAGCTTGCGGGCGAGATCGCGGATGCCGCGCATCGCGCCCTCCCCGGGCAACAAACTGCCGAAGTCGAGTTTGGGTTTAACGATCACGAAGGCGCGCCGGTCTTCCGGTTTGGCGTCCTTCCCGGTCATCAGTTCCTCCCAGGAGAGCCGGTAGCGCCGGCCTTCGCGGACAGACTGAAGGGCGGTACCGATGCGATCGAAGGCCGGGCGCAGATCGAAATCAGTATCGGATTCGGTGAGTGCGTCCCCCAAGAGCGAGAACAAACCTTTGATGCCGGGCTCGGATTGCAGCCGGGCGAGAAAGGGTTGCGCCTTGGCCAGATTATCGGCGAGGTCTTCGAGATCCTCCACGCTTAAAAACAGCAAGCCATTGCGGCGAAAAAAAGGCAATGCATCGGGCATGTATACCCATTCAAACAGCGCAGGTTGGCGCTTGAGATGTTTTGCGAGCCGCAGGCTCGCGTCGCGGGTTTGATCGGGTGTGTCGCCATCCACGACGATAACGATAGTGTCGGCATACTGAGGAAATGCCTCTTTAGCAGTCCGATAGGCTTGGCGCCACGGCAGATCCCACGAAATGAGATCGGAGGTGTCGGTGTTAAAGGTAAGGTGTTTAAAGGTATAGTCGAAACAGAAGCCGGCGCTGACCAGCGCTAACAAGATAACGACGACGGCGTAGCGCTGCACGCCAAGAAACCAATATGCCAGAAGCGGTTGCGAACCGTTAGGATGGTCTGGATTCAATTCGAGCCCCCGAATGTCTTAAGACCGCGTTCGTGCCGGCGCGCGTCCTATACCGGCACGCACGGGGCCGGACAGCTTGGATGCAACCGCAAGGAAAGGGTTTAGAAAGAACAATGTTATGGTGCCCGTTATCGCCGGTGAGGTACCCGTCCCCACAAAAAACCAACTGGTGTTGTGAATAGATTATTCTTTTCTAGAATATTATCACTCGATCCGGGACAATCATAACAAACAGGCCCCGTGTATTGCGTCTTACCATACAAACTGTTCCCTCGGGCGCGCTTTCTCTGCCAGGTGCACCACGGCCTATCGTCGATGGGCTGATCGCACCCGTGATTTGTTGCTATGTCGACGCCAACGTTTAGAACCTGCCGCGGCTTGGCCGCGACGAGGGGGTCCCGGCCAATACGCCGATACAGTGGGCTCACCGTATTAGGCATTCTTTCTGCCATCTGCGGCCCCAACAGCAGTTGGGCTCATGCAATACTGATTGATTCAACAGTTCAGCAGGATGCGCGGCTGACCGAGTCCCCGAAGAATATACGCCTGCGTTTGAACAGCCGCATCGAGCATGGCTTAAACCGATTCACGCTGGAGCGCAACGGCGGCCAAGAAGTCACCTCGCTGCAGGCGGAACCGCGAGGCCCCGACCGTATCCTCGTGCACATGCCCGCGTTAGCGCCAGGCACCTCTGTGCTCCGTTACCGTGTATTAGCCGCCGATGGCCATATTACCGAGGGCGTCCTGCGTTTCCATCTCACGCCTGGATCCCGATGACCCAGCTCGCCGATTTCTTGGATGTCCTGCTCCGTGGAATCAGCCTGATTGGTTTCGCCATCGCCGCCGGGGGGATGGCGTACATCCATTGGGCATTGCGGCCCTTCGAGGCCCTCTCGCCTCTCAAGGCCCGGGTGCTACGCCGATCGCTGCAGTTTGTCATTGGCGGAAGCTTGGTGCTGGCGCTGTCGCGGTCGCTGTTGTTGTTCGTGTTGCATCCATGGGCCTTGGCGGATGCCGCTGGACACTGGCCGGTCGCCGTGTTCTTAAATACGGACTATGCCCGTACCGTTCTCAGCAGCGTACTCTTGGCGCTTGGCTTGGCTGGCGCCGCCGCCCGCCTTCTAACCCAGCCGAGCAAGCGCGCGCTGTGGGCGGTCGCGGGGGCGATATCGATCGCGCTCTTGATCGATTCCGCCTGGCTCACGCATGGCGTCAGCCGCTTGGAGGGACGAGCGCAACTCATGGCGGTCACGGTATTGCACCAGACCGGTGGGCTCATCTGGGTCGGCGGTATCGTGCATTTGCTGGTCTTCTGGAGCCTTTGGAAACGGGGCCCCGAGGATCGAGCTTTGGCTCCGGCTCTCTTTAGCCGCTTTTCGGTGCTCGCCATCGTAAGCATGATCATGGTCCTCGGACCCGGTCTCTTTATCGCCTGGCGCTATATCGGAGATTGGGGTGGTTTAACCGGGACCGGTTTCGGGGTGATGGTGTTGACCAAGGCCATGCTTCTCGGCGCCGGTTTGATTCTGGGCGCGATGAATTTCTTTCTCGTGCGCGGTTGGGCCAGGCAGCGTGAGGCCATGACGACCCCGCTGCGCGTGCGCGCCTTTGTCGAAGCCGAGGCCGGTCTCGGCGTTACCCTATTGCTGGCCGCCGCTTCCTTGACCTCCCTCCCGCCCTCCATCGATATCGTCGACGATCGGGCCACCCCGGAAGAGGTAATCGAACGTTTCGTCCCCAAGATGCCGCGCCTGAGCTCGCCCCCGGTATCGGATCTGCTTGCCGTGGCCGCGCCGATCGATGACATGCTCGCGGCCCGGCAACCCGAGGAGTACGCGTGGTCGGAGTTCAATCACAACATGTCGGGCCTCTTCGTGTTCGCGATGGGTCTTTTAGCCGTGCTGGAGCGCACCGGTAAGGCCCCTTGGGCGCGGCATTGGCCGTTGCTATTTCTGGGGCTCGCGGCCTTCATGTTCTTGCGTAACGATCCGCGCGCCTGGCCCTTGGGACCGGCGGGATTCTGGGAGAGCATGCTGCTCCCCGATGTTCTTCAGCACCGCATCGCGGTGCTCGTCGTCATTGGTTTGGCGGTTTTCGAATGGATGGTGCGCACCGGGCGCTTGCAGCCGCGCTGGCGGTTCGTGTTTCCTCTGCTGTGCGCGTTCGGCGGAACGATCCTGCTGACCCATTCCCATGCGATGTTTGACCTCAAATCCGAATTCCTTACCGAGGTGACGCACGCCCCGCTCGGGCTCTTTGCCGTAATCTCGGGGTGGGGACGCTGGTTGGAGCTCAGGCTGCCGCGCGAGGATCAGCGCCTTCCCGGCTGGATTTGGTCGACGGCCTTCGTGATGATCGGCCTCACGCTACTTTTCTATCGCGAAACCTAGCCGGTGTTGCGGGGCGCTGCCCCGTAGGCGGGTAGCGTCTCAGTTTGAATTTCGGCTTCCGACCCTTTGCAGTCACTCGCGCAGCCCGAAAGCGGACGTGCACATCACTTCGACTTGGCGAATAGTTCTAGAGTTCAATCGACTACGGACAGGGGCCGGCGAAGCCGGCTCCGGCTTCCCTGCGTCCGCCAGGTTAGGCTCAGGATTCACGGTTCAAGATCTCGCGCGCGTCATTAAGCCGGCTGCCTCAGCTTCCAGGTCAACGGGAAGGCAAGCGCGCAGAGCGCAGCCATGACCCAAAACCCTTGCGCGCCCAGGCGTGCGTAGAGCCCGCCTGAGACAAGGGTGAGCACTGCGGTGGCGGCCCCGATGCCGACCGTGCCGTAGATCGCCTGCGCCGTCCCTTCAAGGCCCTGCGGCACCGTGCAGGCGATTAGACGCATGCAGGCGAGATGAAGCAGCGCAAAGGTGATGCCGTGCAGCGGCTGCACTAGCGCAAGCGCAATTACATCGGAGGTTTGTGCCATCACCGTCCAGCGCAGCATACCGGCCAGTGCCGCGGTGGCGATTGCACCGGCCGGCGTTAGCCGCCTTATGAGCGCCGGGCCAATGATGAAGAACACGAACACCTCGGCGGCGACCGACTCCGACCAGAGCACGCTCGCAGTAACCGGACTGATGCCTGCGGTTCTCCAGCGGATCACCGCAAATGCGTCGTGCATGGCGTGGCTCCCGAGGATAAGTGCCGCCACTAGGACAAGATTTCGAAACAGCGGAAGCCGGAGCAGTATGAGAACGCCGCGCACCGGCGCGCGCACCTCATCGGCCGTACGATTGTGAAT
Source organism: Pseudomonadota bacterium (assembly GCA_030859565.1). Lineage (NCBI taxonomy): Bacteria > Pseudomonadati > Pseudomonadota > Pseudomonadota bacterium. The sequence goes on along the minus strand of JALZJW010000010.1, from coordinate 1,197 downwards.
CAGCTCCGGCACCAGGGTAGCGGCCAAAGCCGCCGCACCAAGCAGCAGAGCCTGTAGCCAGATGATCACGTCGAGGTCAAAGGCGCTCACCGCCCGGCCGGACAGCAAAGTTCCGACGATGAAGGCAGCCGAGCCGGTGCCACGCACCCAGCCGTACTCGAAGCCTCGGCGGCCGCTGCCTGGCGGCGGAGAGGCAGATCCCAGCGCCAATGCATCGGCCAAGATAGTGATCGGCGCGAGCGACGCAGCATGCAACAGGCTGATCGCAAGGAACGTCCAAAATCCATGCGCCGGGAGATAGCCCAGCGTCACCGAGGCGGCAAGCGCGGTGCAGACCACAAGCACGACGCGCAGCGCCTGGATCGAGTCACCGAGGCGGCCTGCGAGCGGCGCCGTGAGCAATCGCACGGCCGTACCGGCGCCAAGCACGAGCCCAAGCTGCTCGGGCGGCAGGCCGCGCGCAGTGATAAAGGTGGGCAGAAATGGTGACGCGACCCCGAATGCCGCGTACATCACGGCATAAAGCAGAATGAACCTTGCCAGCGCGCTGGGCCGGACGGAATACATGGCTCACGACAGAAGGGGCTGAAGTGCTTGGCGCGAATAAGAATTTTAAACGCCCTTTTTCGTGGAGAAGGAAGGTACAGCGGGGCCTGTGAGCTGTCAAACACGCGATCTTTGGTTTCGGCCCCATCAGTCGGCCCTTGTTCCACGTATGGCGAATGGCACCGACATCTGTGCTATTTGTGTTGCTGCACATAGTGTGTTACTTATTGGGGAAACACAAGTCTGGTCCATTACGATACAGGGAGATTCCGACCCTGAGGGGTCATTCACGCGGAGCTGGAAGATTTCTCAGGCCAGCAGCCGCGCAACTCCGCGCTAGCAGGGCACTGAGGCATGAGGTCGATCAGGGCCACGATAGTATCGACGGCTGTGGCATAGGCCCACTGGGCGACAGCCGGCCTTAATACAGCCCTATCCCAAGTAAGGTGCCCGCGCAATCCTTAGGGCCTACGATGCCGCGACTCAAAAAGAATTGGACATGTGCATGGGTAGCCAACTTCGCCGGGTCGTCCCCTATGATCGGCTTCGGATGAACCATGCCTATCCGGTTGACGCCCACTACCCCTAGGGGTAGTGTTCGCGCGTGGCGAAGCACTTCCCGACGACGTTGCTTGAATTCCAGCAGATGTT
>JALZJW010000009.1 GCA_030859565.1 Pseudomonadota bacterium | reverse complement strand
TTGCCCACTTTGCCGTTGCCCCATCATCAGCAGTTCTCCGTAATAACCATTACGAAGATCCGATCATCACCGCGAGCAGAAGTTCCGGAAGTTTTTCAACAAAATCGGCCGATAGCCGAAATTCAAACTGAGACACTACCGCGCACCGGGGTCAAGGAACTGGAGCTCCAGATGGCGGCACGCTTCGAGCGCATCGATGGAAAGATCAATCTGCTTCAATGGATGTTGGCGCTCATCATCGGGGGCGTCGCTTCTCTGATCCTTAAGGCCTTCCTTGGTTGATTCACGCCGATATTAGGCGCGCGTGTTTGCGGCGGCCGCACAGCGGCGTTATCCTAAATTAGAAGTCTAGCCAACGCATCCAGCTCCATGTCTAACAGCGCTCAAACCTTATACCAGCGATACCGCCTGACGGTTGATGATTACCGCCGCATGAGCGAGGCGGGCATATTTCACGAGGACGATCGGGTGGAGCTTATCGATGGAGAAATCATAAGAATGGCGCCAATCGGCAGTCTGCACGCGGGAACGGTGGACCAGTTAGCCCGTCTTTTTTTCCTGACCTTCGGACAAAACGCCATTATTCGCGTCCAAATCCCGATTGTCCTGGACGATTACTCAGAGCCCGAACCGGACCTTGCGCTGCTCACGCCGCGCGAGGATTTCTATAAATCCTCACACCCCACCGCACGCGATCTCTTGCTCGTGGTCGAAATCGCTGATTCGTCGCTTACCTACGATCGCGAGGTCAAGCTCCCCTTGTATGCACGCGCCCACATACCGGAAGTCTGGATCGTGGACCTGGAGAACCGCTGCGTGCGGGTGTTTCAGGAGCCCGCCGGGAAAGGCTTTGCGCGCACGCGAATCCTCGCACACCCCTACCTGCTGACGCCCTTGCGCTTGGCCGGGTGTGAAATCGATCTCAGCGCTTTGTTCAGGCGAGCTTAGCAAATACCAAGCGAAATTCGGGGATCCCGCGCCGCTCCTTTGATCCCGGCAGATCAATGGACCTCATCTTGCTTAATCCAAGCCCCGGCTTGGATTCGCTTTATCCCGGCTACGACACTGGCTTTATTCGAGGTGACAAGTTATGACGGTGGCGTGTTCCAAGATTCATTAGCGAGGAAGACTTCCGATGGAACAATCGATTTCGAGTTGCTGCGAGGAGACTCACGGCCAAAGAATTAGGGCAAAAACAATGACGCGCTGGAAGGCATCCGCTATCCATCTCTCCATTTGCGCCGGAATTGGGCTGGCGGTGCTTGCCTGGATGCTGCTGGTCTGGTATCCCGCGCCTTATTTCGAGGGTCTGGGCGCCGGAAAGCTTTCCATGACCATCATCGGGGTGGATGTCGTGATCGGCCCGCTCATCACGCTGATTATTTACAACCCGCTCAAGAAAAGCCTGCGGTTTGATCTGGCCGTTGTGGCGCTGTTGCAATTGAGCGCCCTCGTCTATGGCGTATACGTGGTCTATGAAGCCCGCCCTGTCTACGTCGTATTTAATATAGACCGGTTCGACGTGGTGGCGGCGAACGAGCTCGACCCGGTGGAACGCGAGAAAGTAACGCGCCCCGAATATCAATCCTTGCCGCTCACGGGACCCAAGATCGTCGCCGCGGTGATGCCCTCCGATCGCGAAGAGCGACACCGGATCCTATTCTCCGCCGTGGGCGCGGGCTACGATCTGCCGAACTTCCCGCAACACTACGTGCCCTATGAAGAGCAGATCTCACAGGCAATCGCACGTTCCAGACCCTTGGACGATCTCGCGCAAAAGCGCGCGGAAGCTGAACCGCAACTCGCGGCCTTGAAGAAGGAGTTCGCCGGGCGCGCGAAAGACCTCGGTTTTTTGCCCGTGCGCGCCCGCAAACAAGATCTCACCGCCATCATCGATCGCAAGACGGGCGAGGTGCTCAAGGTGTTGCCCATCGATCCGTGGGTATGATCCTGTGTAGGGTCCGTCCCACGCGCTAAAATCCAAAAGTCCGCCCCGCGAGGGGCTCTTTGCGCGTGCTACACTGCAGGTATGGCAACCGTAACCTTCGACACCCTGAAATTCGTCGAAAGACTCAAAGCCGCCGGGGTTCCCGAGGCCCAGGCCAAGGCGATGGCGGAGGCGCAACAAGAGGCGCTTTCGGAATCGGTCGCCACGCAGTTGACGACCAAGACGGATCTCGCCGAGCTCAAGCTGGACGTAATCAAATGGATGGTGGGGCTTGCCCTCGCGCAGATTTCCTTGATGGTAGGAATATTGGTCAAGCTACTGTAATTTTTTACTCGTAAGCACCCGTAGGGCGTAATAGCGTGAGCGTATTGCGCCGGATGTTTCCGGTTCAAGGCGCGGCGACTGTCGTATCGTAGAACGACAGCCGGCTTTAGGGCGCGAGATCCACTGCCGCAAGCCGGCATCCAGAATGCTCTGTAAAGCCTGGATCCCGGCTTGCGCCGGGATGACGACCCTCGGGAAGATCCCCCGTAGTCCAGAGGAAGCGGGGTAGCGTCAGGTCTGTAACCCACGCCCCACCTCGCGAGGAGCTTTTCGTTTAGGGGATCGCGTTCTGGATCCATTGCTTTCGTCGAAAGGCTTCAGGCTGCGGGACTCCCGGAGGCTCAGGCCAACGCCGAGGCCCAGCCTGACGTCTTCACCGAAGCGTTGGAATGAGTCTAGCGTCCCATGCCGATGTCGAGCGCATGGAACAGACCAGGCGCACGGCCCGGCTTATAGCAGCTTTGCCAACGTCGCCATCGCGCCCACGGCCACCGCTGACATCGCACCGAGCTTGATAATCATACGGTATTCCATCTCTTTCATGTCCCGCTTGAGATCGGCGCGAAGCTCATCGATATCCCGCTTGACGCCGCCCCGAAGCTCATCGATATCCCGCTTGACGCCGCCCCGAAGCTCCTCGATATCCCGCTTTAACGCCATTTCAAGCTCTTTGAGATCCCGCTTGACGCCGCCCCGAAGCTCCTCGATATCCCGCTTTAACACCACTTCAAGCTCTTTGAGATCCCGCTTTAACGCCACTTCAAGCTCTTTGAGATCCCGCTTTAACGCCACTTCAAGGTCTTTGAGATCCCGCTTGGTGCTAAGATTCTGCTCAATGAACTCAGCTTCCGCCTGCGCCAATGTTTCCGCCTGCTGATCGGTGAAACCGCCCTCCTTGAGGCGCTTGGCAAACTTCAACGTGTCAAAAGCGATGGCCGTCATTGGCTGGGAAGCGGTTTCATATAGGCGTGCTCCGGAGCATAGCAAAATCGTACAATCCGTCATAGGCTTGGAGCTATCTGCTTCCAACCGCCGTAGGCGGACGACGCCAGCGCTGCCTGGACGAAGCAAAGCGGAATCCGGCAAAAGGCCAAATCCGAAAGCCCCTCCTCGGAGGGGCTTTTTTTGTCCGCGCTATACTGCCGTCATGACCAGCGTGACCTTTGACACACTCAAGTTCGTTGAAAAGCTAAAGGCCTCAGGTATGCCGGATGTGGAGGCCAAGGCCATCGCCGAAGCCTTTCGTGATGCGCAGAGCGACGCCGAGTTAGGTACCAAAAAAGATCTGCGGCATTATGTTAAATTGAAATCTAGCCAACGCACGCCTGACGGTTGATGATTACCGCCGCATGAGCGAGGCGGGCATATTTCACGAGGACGATCGGGTGGAGCTTATCGATGGAGAAATCGTAAAAATGGCGCCAATCGGCAGTCTGCACGCGGGAACGGTGGACCAGATAAATCACCCCGGCAAAGCCGGGCGGAGATCACCGACCGTAGTACAGGTCAAACCACGGTGAGTCCCCCGGCAAAGCCGGGGACTTACCGCACTGAGTTAACTAGAAGACGCCTAGCAACGCCAGAATTATAATGACGGTGAAGGGTACACCCAGAAGCCACAATATAATAGGCATTTTATCTCTCCTCTTAATGATCAAACCAACGGTAGATAGCTTCGCTAGATAGCTTCGCTTTGCGCCTTCGGCCAAGCCGAGACAGGTATAATTTAGGTCATGTTGTGTGCCAAGAGCGGCCCATGAAGGAAACACGCAATATCAGTAGGATAGGCAATTGTTTCGGGGTTGCCGGACTTGCGGAGGAGCCCCCATCGGTAATAGTTGCCGCTTCGCACGGAAAATCTTGCAAAACGACCAGCTGCTCCAGCTTCTATCTCACGGGCTTGCGTGTAGAAATACCGCCTTCAAGAGCCGCCGCGCGGAGCGCGACTCGTCAGGATGGGGCCGCGGGGTAAAGAGCGATTTCGCATGGCACTTCAATTGCCGTTTGATGAGTTCAAACCACTACGGGCGATGACACCGCCGGGGGCTCTTAACCATGGCTAAATGCGAAATGTGCGGTAACGACTACGACAAGAGCTTTACCGTGACGATAGACGGCGAGGCGCACGTGTTCGACAGTTTCGAGTGCGCCATCCATGCGCTTGCGCCTACCTGCGGGCATTGCGGTTGCCGGATCATCGGCCACGGCATGGAGAGCGATGAAAAGTTCTATTGCTGTGCGCACTGCGCTTCCAATGCCGGCGCCCCCGAAATGCGGGACCGCGCGGATAAGCAGGCTTGATGCCCATGGCACGAGGCGGCGAAAGCAAGCGGGCAGTCTGGAAGGGCGATATCGCGTTCGGACTTTGAACATCCCCATCACCCTCTGTCCCGGTTCAAGCGCGAGCCCGTGGGAATGCTATTGGTAAAAGCGCTGCTCGATGAGTTGGGTCTGCGCAGCTTTCCCAAGACTACCGGCAGGGCCTGCACATCAATCGTGGTGCCGCTCGCGCGCAAGCACGCCATCACCGCGGGCATGAAACGTTCCCTCCGGATCAAGTAGCTACGATTTTTTTGGCAGTTGCCCTAAGGCATAATTCGCTGTGCCGCCGCCTGCGGGCGGGGGGTCGGTGAGGGGACCATTTTGGATCTGGAATTGATACAGCGGTTCGCGGTGACGCTCGCCATTGGGCTCTTGATCGGCATGGAGCGCGGCTGGGATGACCAGGAGACGCGCGAGACACGGCGCATCGCAGGTGTACGCACCTTCGCTCTGATTGCACTACTTGGTGCACTCTGGCAGTTGCTCGGCTCACAGTTCGGCGCACTGATACTCGCCGCCGGCTTCTTAGGCTTCGCAGCGCTATACGTCTCCGCATCCTGGCTCGAGGCACGCGGGACCGATCACTACGGCATCACCACCGAGGTCGCGGCCTTCATCACCTTTACCCTCGGCGCCATGACGATGCACGGCTACGTGCTGCTCTCCGCCGCCACGGCCGTTATCGTCACCATCATACTGAGCGCCAAACCGATACTGCACCGCTGGCTCGAGCGGCTCGAACGCCGCGAGCTCTACGCGATCCTCAAGCTTCTGCTCATCTCGGTGGTGCTGCTGCCTGCACTGCCCAATCGCGGCTTCGGTCCATGGGAGGCGATAAATCTGTACGAGATGTGGTGGATCGTGGTGCTGATCTGCGCGTTATCGTTCGTCGGCTACTTCGCACAAAAGCTCGCGGGCGCGCGTCGCGGGGTCATCCTCACCTCGCTGTTCGGCGGACTGGTATCCTCGACGGCGACCACGCTCAGTTTCTCGCGTCAGGCGCGGGCGGAACCCGCACTCGCGAACCTCTACGCGGTGGGAGTCATCATCGCCTGCACAGTGATGTTCCCTCGCATACTGATCATCGTCGGGCTGATCCAGCCGCAGTTGCTGCGCTCTCTCGCCTGGCCGCTGGGCATCATGGCGGTCATCGCCTGCGCATCGGCGCTGTGGCAATGGCGCGCTCTGAAGACATCGAAGGATGTCGAAGTACCCACGTTGCAGAACCCCTTCGATTTCAAGATGGCCTTGCAGTTCGCGGCCTTGTTGACGTTCATCATGATCCTCGCTCAGGCGCTGCGGCACTGGTTCGGACAACTGGGTGTCTACCTGCTCGCCGCCGCCGCCGGCCTCAGCGATGTGGACGCCATTGCGGTCTCGCTCTCGCGCATGGCGCCGGAAGAACTGGCGCTCGTTGCGGCGGCGGGCGCGATTACGGTGGCCGCATTAGTGAACACGGTGGTGAAGGGATTGATGGCTGCATTCATTGGCGGCGGCACGATCGGTCGCCGCGTTGGGCTCACTAACGCCGTCGCCGCAGCAGGCGGAATAATCACATTGCTGTTCATGCTCTGACCGCCCGCGCGTTCGAGATGGAGGGATGAACAGCAGCGGCTGGGTTTCGCTCGGCTCATTCCTATCGAAGTGATCGCGTCCTATCCCGCACTCTTGCGAATGGGGCAGTCTTTCCCAAGCCTTACACCCACCTTTGTAACTCTTACCTATGGATGAAGTCTCGTTAGCCCTGGAGATGTCCCAGATAGACACGTACGTTATTGTAAAGACTCGATATCTCGCGTTTCTTTCTTTGTTAGCATGGATACTGCTTTCGAGTAAGCAAAAGGCTTAACCGCTCCATTCCTAAGTGTGTAGGATTGTGGGAGCGGTGGTCTATGGAATATCCAATTGTTGTTATGAATTGACAGCGAGGACTTTCTCTCGCCGCGGCGAGGTCGTCGGGGAGTCCGGTCTGGCGTTTGAAAAACTGGCGCTCGCAACCCACGAGCGTGACGAGAGAGATCGGGCATCCCGCGCCGGCCTGTCTTTACCATGTTTCACTTGGTCTCTACTTCTAGGCCCAGCTTCGCCAGTGGTTTCATGAGATAGAGTACAACTCGTTAGTTAATAGTGGGTTGCTTTGCAGCGTTGAGTTTCCTATAGTCGATATTCATGGTAGCGACACGTCAAATACGCTATATCTTACCGCCTATCTATGCTATGAATCATCCTGCTCTTGGCCATCGCATTCGCGGCTTATGGCGTGCACAGGCGGGCTCCGGACGCCTCTACCTGAGAGCACTCAGGAAGGAATGACCGGTGTTTCTCGATCAGGGCCCTGCCGATTGATTAGACGGGTAGCGTCGCGGTGGAACGCTTCAGCCTAATCACGGTTCTCAAATACCTGGCGGGGATCCTGCTCGCCCAGGCCGCCGCCGTCGTGATGGCGATTGCAGCATTACAAGCGCGGCTAGTGGAGCATTGGGGTGTGTTCGCCGTGTTCGCATTGCTGATCGGCGTTTTCGCCGCGCTTTGGTTCGCGGCGATTGCCAACGGTACCAGGCACCACGCCGTCGCTCGCGTGAAGGACGAATTCGCCCGGGAACGGGAAAAGATCCGTGTACAATCGGAAAAAGACAAGAGCAAGCTGATAGCACAGACCCACCGCGAGACCCTCAAGACCATTCGCCGCGTGCAGGCCGGGGCGAGCTTTAAGGTCGGTCTGGGTTTCGCGGCGCTGCTGGGCCTGGGTGGCATCATGTTGCTGAGCCAGTTCGTGACGGTCGGTTTACTGACCCTATCCACGGCCGGTGGTGCGTTGCTCGGCTACGTGGTGCGGGCTCGCCAAGCGTATCCAGGCCGTCAGCAGGCCGCGGGAGGGCGAATGTTCCGTACGTCTGGACGATCGGGGATTATAGAGGGTCAGGCGTTACCGCTGACCCCGGATGATCTGGTCGAGAAGCACACCCCTACAACGAGGAGATGAGGAGGAAACCCTACGAGCATCTGGAAAACCTTATTTACTTTCGTGGGCGGAGCGGTTGCCGGCCCGGTGGCCGGAAAGGTAATCGATGCGGCCATCACCTTGCTCAATACCCCGCAAACGGAGGGGCTTGCGGGTCTAGTGCAGACGTTGCGGGACAAGGGAGTATAAGAAAAATAAACGCCTTTTTTCGTCGACAGCTTATGAATCACCGTAATTGGAAATCAAAAATGAAGCCGATCAGTAAAACCTTTCTCAAAGGGTTAATCGCTATTATTCCCATTACACTCACCCTTTATTTGCTCTTCTGGCTTGCCGGCACTGCAGAATTGGCGCTGGGAAATATCTTCAGGTTTTTCTTCCCCGACAGTTGGTACATAAAAGGCTTGGGGTTTGTTTTAGGTCTTGCTGTAGTGTTTTTTGTCGGAGGCTTTCTGGAGTCCCAAATTTTCCGCAGGCGGTTCCATAACATTGAACAACTTGTGATCCAGATTCCCGTTGTTAAAACCATATATACAGCAATACGCGATTTTATTTCTCTCTTCTCCAGCGAACAGAAAGGAAAATTTAAACAAGTAGTTTTGGTTAATGTGCCTCCCGGCAATCGTCAACAGATAGGATTTATTACAGTTTCGGATTTTGAGGAGTTTTCATATACTTTTATTGCCGAAAACCAGGTTGCCGTATTTCTGCCGTTCAGTTATCAGATGGGTGGAAACACGGTCATTATTGCACGGGAAAATGTCGTAGAAATAGATATGTCTGTTGAGGATGCTCTGCGTTTTGTCGCAACAGCTGGCGTTATAGGCAGTGTTAATGATAAAAAAACTAAAAGTTAAAGGGGTTGGAATTTTACTAAAATAAAAAATACGCCAAGGTCGGATTTGACCTTGGCTGCGGGCGGAAATCAAGGCAGGTTCTTTCAATGATCTTCCCGTTGAAGGGGACCGGCTTGAGCGGGGAGTGAAGTGATCAGCATAATGTGGTTAGGACTGTTGCTCGGCATGAACACGCGATAGAGGGCCGACCACGTTGCCGCGCTGGCCACCCGCGCTCAATCGGTAGGCCAGACCGTCAAATTGGGCGCAGCTTGGGGTTAGGGCACACGCTTACCCCGTTGCTGTTCGGCGGTCTCGTTCTCGCACGGGACGTGGTGATGCCGGTACGCCTCGCTCAAGGACTGGAGTTCGCGGTTGGAATCATGCTGCTGTTGTTGGGTGCGGGTGCACTTTGAGACCGCGCAATTGTGGTGCCGTGCTGGCCACAGAACGTATATCGGGCTTTTTGGCCGGACAGGATGTTTTGAGTATTTGGATGCGCCTGCACTCTCTGAATATTCTCTTAGCGTTCTCAAATTTAGGAACATTGTTGAATGTCTTTTTTATGAAAAATTTGTAACATTCTGTACTCGCTTGCCTAAATCCGTTAATCCACAAAATCTGTGGATAACTTTGTGGACTATTTGCTTTGAATCCGCCCATTCATGCACGCCGCTTGACCGGCGGCGGAATTAGCGAAGATTTAATCGAATTTTTATTTTTTACTTTCTTTATAATAGGTTAAACAATTTTTGTCATGCGATTGATCGAGATCCTTGATGCGCGCGTTCAGCGCTAGGAACGCAATCGATTGCCGGTGAATAAGCATGCTGGCGCCGGGACAAGTGTCGTTGGAACTTTCCGCGAACGCCCGCGTCATAGCAGGTACGTTCGTAATGAACGTTCCCGCTCTCCCTCCCTGAGCGGGACTTTCTGCCCGGTATCCCCAACCGGGCCGAGTTGGCCCCGGTAAGTATTTCTCCCCTAGTTGCACCGGGGCCTTTTTTTTTCCTATATCCGGGTGCGCGCTAAAGCGGCGCGCTGGTTCCAACCGCTGCGCACCACAAACTTTGTGCTGCCGGATGTCACGCCGCGAACGCATGTTGTATCCTGTGAGCACGTTCAAAATAAAAACTATATAGACTACGTGAGCCAATTTATAGCCTTCCTTGTCGTGGCACTGGCGCTGGTCCCCGCCGAGGGGCAAGCGAGCCCGACGGCGGGGGAGGCTAAGGCGGCGGTGTGCGCGGCCTGCCACGGGGAGCGCGGAAACAGCCAAAATCCCGAGTGGCCAAAGCTCGCCGGCCAGCATCCGAATTATCTCGCGCAACAGCTTCGCGACTTTAAATCGGGGGTGCGCAAGGATGAGGTGATGAGTCCGATGGCGGCCCCGCTTAGTGAAACGGACATCACCGATATTGCGGAATTCTACTCGGCTCAGAAACGACCAACGGGGATGGCGGACCCAGGGCTTGTAGAGCCGGGTGAGCGCTTATATCGCGGCGGGAACGCCACCACCGGAGTCCCGGCCTGTATGTCATGTCATGGACCCGCGGGCGCCGGTAATCCGGCGGCCGGGTTTCCGGCCCTAAGCGGTCAGCATGCGGCGTACACGCGCAACCAACTGCACGCTTATCGCTCCTTGGAGCGCAAGAACGGACAGACGATGCAGGCGATCGCCACTAGAATGTCTGCATCGGAAATCGAGGCGGTGGCGTCATATATCGCGGGATTACGGTAGAGTGGGACACGGACCCGCGAGCACGCCTGAGGCAAGAACCTGCCGCCCCCGGGAAACCTTTCGGTTCAAGTGTTGGCCACGTCGATTCAGTTAATCATTAAGGGGGATGTTATGCACGCAAAGTTTCGGTGGGTAGTCGCACTTATGTTCTTTGCTGGTAACGGTTTCGCGGAGCAACCGGCATCGAACGCTGGCTATCAGATCGGCAAGCATTATCAAGAAATCGTTCCTGCCCAGCCGGTCGCGACGGACGGGAAGATAGAGGTCATTGAGGTGTTCTGGTACGGATGCTCTCATTGTTACGATTTTGAGCCGTATATTAATGAATGGGCCGCAAGCAAAGCCCCGGATGTCGAATTTCGCCGCCTACCGGCGGCTTTGAATAAAGCCTGGCATGTCCATGCAAAAGCCTACTATGCCGCCGAGGCATTGGGGGTCGTCGATAAAATTCACTCTCCGTTCTTCAAGGCGTTGCACGAGTCCAAGCGGCGGCTGGACGATGAGGCGTCACTCGCCGAGTTTTTTGCCGAAAACGGCGTCTCGAAGGAAGCGTTTACTGAGGCGTTCAGCTCCTTTGCGGTGGATGCCAAAGTCCAACAGGCCCTTCAGTCCGTTAAACAGTATGGCATCGATGGCGTGCCCAAGGTCGTCATCAACGGTAAGTTTCGCACGCCCGGAGAGGTGGGTATCAGCTTTAGTGAAATGCTTAAGGTGATCGATTTCCTCATCGACAAAGAGCGCGCCGCTAAGCTATAAAAAAACCAGCGGGCGCGGCATGCTTAAAAAGCGTTGGTCATTTTGACAAGCTGCTCCAATTTCTGCCGCGCGCTCCCTTGAGCGAGGGTTTCCCGCGCTAAGGCGACGCCCGCGGAAATTTCTCGGGCGACTCCGCACACATAGAGGGCTGCTCCCGCGTTGAGTAGCACGATATCCAAGGCCGGCCCGGGATCGTTATCGAGCACGGAACGCATGCGCGCCAGACTCTCCAAGGTATCGCCAGCCTTGATTGCGCCGAGGTCGGCGGAGCCGATCCCGAACTGCTCCGGCGTCAGGCGATAGTTGGCGATCGCTCCGTTACGCAATTCGGTGACTCGCGTCGGCGCGCTGATACTGATTTCATCCAATCCGTCCTCACCGTGAACGGCCATCACGTGGGTACTGCCGAGGTTTCGCGATACCTCGGCGAGGGTCTCGGTCCAGCGCGCTTGAAAAACGCCGATAAGCTGGGCCCTCGCGCCGGCCGGATTCGTCAACGGCCCGAGGAGATTGAAGAGAGTGCGGATCCCCAACTCGCGGCGCGGCGCGACGGCATGCCGCATGGCTTGGTGATGCGCGGGCGCGAACATGAAACCAATGCCGATTTCGGCGATACACGCGCTGACTTGCGCCGGGGTGAGCCCGATGTTAACGCCTGCGGCCTCCAGGAGATCCGCGCTCCCCGAGCGGCTCGAAACGCCGCGATTACCGTGTTTCGCAACCCGGCCACCGGCAGCAGCCACGACCAACGCACTGGTCGTGGATATATTGAATGTGCCTGCGCCATCTCCGCCGGTACCGCAGGTGTCGACCAGATGGCCGGTCGGGGCTTCGACGGGCTCGGAGAGATCCCGCATGACCCGCGCCGCCGCCGTGATCTCCGCCACGGTCTCACCTTTCATCCGCAACGCGACCAGAAAACCCCCAATCTGCGCGGCGGAGGCTTGCCCGCCCATGATGAGCTCCATGGCCGTGCTCATCTCGTCTCCGGAGAGGTCTTGGCCCGCCACGAGTTTGGCGATGGCCGATTGAAGTGGCATGCGATGATCGCTATCGTCTAGTTTCTGGCCAATAATACTTGAAATTTTGGGCACCTCCCAAAGTTCTCTCACCTATTGGCGGACACCCGATGGTTTCGTTGCCATCGTTAGGGGCAGGGCTTGTCGCTGGTGTAGCTGCGATAGCCCGCTATTCTTCGGGTCTGCTTTTTTTGTGGTTGCGGTAGGATGAATAATGGGGTTTCTCTACAGCGTCGTTAGGCAGCCGGCCTGGCGGGAAGAGTCCCGGCGGAGGGGTCTAGCGAGGTTGAACGCGGGCAACCGATGATCTGGGCGGATTACGCCATCCTCGCCATCATAGGCTTGTCCGCGCTCATCAGCATTTGGCGCGGATTGATTCGCGAGGTGCTCTCGCTCTTGGCGTGGATCTTGGCCATCTTGGTTGCAATGACGTTTATGCGGCCGCTCGCGGATCAATTGACCCCTTACATCTCGGTGCCTTCGGCGCGCTTGATCATCGCGTTCATGGCGCTGTTCATCGCGACCTTGTTGTGCGGGGCCATCATCAATTTCATTATTGCCAAACTAGTGATGAGCTCGGGCCTCTCCGGGACAGACCGGATGATGGGGATCGTGTTCGGGATCGCGCGCGGCGCCCTCGTGGTGGGGGTCTTGGTGCTCATGGCCGGTTTGACACCGCTGCCGCAGGACCCCTGGTGGGAGCAATCGGTTCTCTTGGGCCGCTTCGAGGCCATGGCGCTGTGGTTGCGGAGCTACTTGCCGCCCGAGGTCGCGGCCTATTTTACGTTTTAGTCGACGCGCACGCCGCATTGTGGGTGACTGGGAGGCGCTATACAATTCGACTCCGCGCGGCGCCGGCCGAGCGGAAATCGTTAGCATCGGGATAGTGGTCAGGCGAGGCGATAGCCTATGTGCGGAATAATCGGAATCGTAGCGGGCGCGAGCGTGAACCAGTCCTTATACGACGGGCTAACCGTGTTGCAGCATCGCGGCCAGGATGCCGCTGGCATCGTGACCTGCCACGAAGGGCGCTTGCACCTGCACAAGTCCAGCGGCCTGGTGCGCGACGTCTTTCAGACCCGCCATATGCTCGAGCTGGTGGGTCACATGGGCATCGGGCATGTTCGCTACCCGACCGCGGGTTGCGCGTCTATGGCCGAGGCGCAACCCTTCTACGTCAATTCCCCCTATGGGATCTGCCTTGCCCATAACGGCAATCTCACCAATGCCGAAGCGCTGCAACGGGAGTTGTTCCGGGACGATTTGCGGCATGTCAACACCGACTCGGATTCCGAGGTGTTGCTGAATGTGTTCGCCCACGAGCTACAGCGTCTGGGGAAGCTTAAGGTGGATGCTGCGGATGTCTTTCATGCGGTCAGCCAAGTGCATAGGCGCTGTCAGGGCGCTTACGCCGTGGTCGCCATGATCACGGGGATCGGTATCGTCGGGTTTCGCGATCCCCGCGGGATCCGGCCCATCGTGTTCGGGAGCCGCATGAGCACCGCCGGTCCCGAGTATGCCATCGCTTCGGAAAGCGTCGCGATCGACACATTGGGATACAAGCTCGTCCGTGACATCGAGCCCGGAGAGGCGGTTTTTATCAGCGCTGACGGCACGCTCAAGACGCGCCAATGCGCGGAGCATTGGTCACACGCGCCGTGCATCTTCGAGTATGTTTATCTCGCGCGGCCGGACTCGATCATTGATGGGATCTCGGTCCACAAGGCACGCATGCGCATGGGTGAGACGCTGGCGCAAAAGATCCGCAACACCTGGCCCGGTCACGATATCGATGTCGTCATCCCGATCCCGGACACGAGCCGCACCGTGGCCTTGCAACTGGCCTACGAATTGGGGATCAAGTACCGGGAGGGATTCATCAAGAATCGCTATATCCCGCGTACCTTCATTATGCCTGGTCAGGCGATGCGCAAAAAATCCGTGCGCCAAAAGCTCAACGCCATCGATCTGGAGTTCCGCGGCCGCAATGTCCTGCTCGTCGATGACTCGATCGTGCGGGGGACCACCTGTAAACAGATCATCCAGATGGCGCGCGAGGCCGGCGCCAAGAAGGTTTACTTCGCCTCCGCCGCGCCGCCCGTACGCTACCCGAACGTGTACGGCATCGACATGCCCTCGGCCGAGGAGTTGATCGCCCATGATCGTTCCGAGGAAGACGTCGGCAAGATGATAGGCGCCGATCGCCTGATCTATCAGAACATCGAAGACTTGATCGATGCCGCCCAGCGCGGAAATCCCGACATCACCGTCTTCGATTCCTCGTGTTTTACCGGCCGTTATGTGACCGGTGACGTGAGCCCGGATTATTTAGAGCGCATCGCGGCACTGCGTTCCGACGAAGCCAAGCTCGATCAGTCCGGGGGCATCAATACGCTGACTGATTTGAACACCGTCGTCGGTTGACACCGGGAGGGTTGATCTCCTAGCCATGGCGTGTGCATTGCGGGCGCCTTGTCTGAAGAGCCGGGGGTGGACCGGCGTAGCTTACGCGAGGAATGGACGTAGCATTGGCCCCTTGTTCCTGCCGAGTCTCGCTATAGGTACTCACGTCTTGAATGTTGAACATTATCGACTTCAAGAAACTCACACGCCCTCTCTCGCTACGGCTTAGATGAAGGGTGGGTTAGCTGAATAACCGCCCGTGACGGAAGGCGTTTGGAAGAAACACGGTGGGCGGCTTTGCGGTTTGCGTTGTGTTTCTTGAGAGAGAGATGGACTCGCCAACGAACAGCGGCTCCTACTATTCGAGCCCGAGCTTCTCCAAGCGATAGCGCAGTGCCCTGAGGGTAATCCCAAGCAGTTTGGCCGCCGCCGTCTTGTTCCAGCGCGCTTGCTCGAGCGCGGCGAGGATCTGTTGGCGTTCGATCTCGCTTAGATAGCCCTCGATCCCCGCCTGGCCGGCGGGTTCATTAGCGTGCGCGGGAAGATCGAGGTCACGCGCTTCGATCCGATCGCCTTCGCATAGTGTCAAGGCGCGTTCGAGGATGTTTTCAAGCTCCCTGACATTGCCCGGGAAGGGATAACGCGCGAGTGCTTGCATCGCCTCCTCTGCGATCCGCGGGATCGGTCCGTTCGCCCCGGTCAGCCGGTTCAAGATGAACGCGACGAGCCCCGGAATGTCCCCGCCCCGTTCCCGCAATGGCGGCACGCACAATTGGATCACATTGATGCGGTAATAGAGGTCTTGGCGGAAACGCCCCTCCCTGACCAGGGCGGCGAGATCCTTGTGCGTGGCGCTCAGGATCCTTGCATCGACGGCAAGCTCTTGCTGCGCCCCTACGGGCCGGATGGACTTCTCCTGAATCGCGCGCAGCAGTTTTACCTGCATATGCAGCGGCAACTCGGCGGCCTCGTCCAAGAACAAGGTTCCGCCCTGGGCGGCTTGAAAGAGTCCCGGTTTGTTCGCGACCGCCCCCGTGAAGCTACCCTTCATATGCCCGAAGAACTCGCTTTCGAGCAAATCGCCTGGGATCGCGCCGCAGTTGACCGGGATGAACGGGCGCCCCGAACGCGCGCCTTGTTCGTGAATCATGCGCGCCACGAGCTCCTTGCCGGTGCCCGACTCGCCGCTGATATAAACCGGCGCCTGGCTGCGCGCCACTTTCGCGATGGTCGCGCGGGTCCTTTGCATGGCCTCGGAATCACCGATCAACCGCGTCTCGGGTTCCGGGCGCCCGTCGGAAAGCTTGAGCGCGGTCGTGACCAAGTTGCGGAGCACGGGAAGATCGACGGGCTTGGTGACGAAATCGAACGCGCCCGATTTCAAGGCCTGAATGGCGGTCTCCATGCTGCCATGAGCGGTGATGACCGCAACCGGCGTTCTTGGACAGGCGCGTTGCATATAAGAGACGAGATCGATCCCATCGCCATCGGGCAAACGCATGTCCGTGAGACACAGGTCGAAGTTCTGCTGCTTCAACATCTCGCGGGCCTCGCTTAGATTGACGGCGCTCCGGCAGGCGATGTCCATGCGCTTGAGCGTGATGCTCAACAGCTCGCGAATGTCCGGTTCGTCATCGACGATGAGCGTTAGCGGCCTAGACACTTAGGCGATCCACTGCTGGCGTTGGGGGTGCGCGAAGCTGATCCGGAAGCAACATCCGCTGGCGCTATTCTCATGCAGGCTCAACGCGGCTTGGTTGCACTCGCATAACTCGCTCGCGAGGTAGAGGCCAAGCCCGCTTCCGGGTGAGTTTTTGCTCACGAAGGGCTCGAAGATCGAATCCGCGATGTCCTCGGGGATCCCCGTGCCGTGGTCGATGACATCGAGAAAGGGCGTCTCGGAGATAGGTTTAACGCCGCACCTCAATTCCAGCGCGGGCGTGCCCTGGCTGTAACGCAAGCCGTTCTCGCAGAGGTTCCAAAGCACCTGGTGCAGTTGACTGCGATCCATGACGATCTCGATGTCCTCCGGCTCCGTATGGACGAGCACTCGCTCACTCGGGAGTTGCATGCGCGCGGTAAACTCGCTCACGAACCCTTCCAACCAGGGCTTGGCCGCGAAGATCTCCGGCGCGGAGCGGTCGCGGCGGCCGATGGTCAGTACGTTTTCTATGATGCGGTTCACCCGCTCGGAATGCCCCTTGATGATGCGCGTGACGTAGCGGTCTTCCGCGGTGTGCCCGTTTGACTCCGAGAGCAATTGCGCGGCGTGGCTGATCGCCCCGAGGGGATTCCGGATCTCATGGGCAATGCTCGCGGTCAGCCTCCCGAGCGAGGCGAGCTTGAGCTGCTGCGCGCGTTGCCGCATCGCCGCGGCGTCTTCGATGAATACCAAGGTTGCCGCCGCGGGCCCGGATCCGAGCTCCGCCCGCGATACGAGGAGATCGGTGCCGCGCGATGCCGTCCGCAGGATTTGTGAAGGAGGCGCGTGGCTCGGCCAACTATCGAGCTGCTGCGCCAGATCCCAAGCGAGCATGGCCAAGGGCTGGGGCGCTACCGGTACCGGCTGCGCTAGCCCGAGCAGCACCTGCGCCGACTCGTTGACCAAGCGCACCCGGCCCGTGGCATCGAGAACCACGATCCCCGAGCGCAGGCGCTGCACGATCTGCTCGTTGAGCCGTTCGAGATGTGCGACATCGGCCCCGCGCCGCGCTGCCAGGGCCTCGCTGGCGCGGAGCCGCCCGGCGAGCGCGTGGCCTAAGAGAGCAGTCGCAAAGAACGTCGAACCAAGAAAGCCGGCCTGGGTGTAGTTCGCCGTGAGCGCGTTGCCGTATAACCAAAAATAGGCTTCCTCGCATAACACCGCGATCGAAGCGGCGCCCGCGAACAAGAAAGCGGTGCGGCCCTCGGTCAGCATGCTCCCGAGTGCGATGCTGATGAGAAGCAGCATCCCCATGCCGCTCGTCACCCCGCCGCTGGCATACATCATGGCGGTGAGCATCACGATGTCCGTCAAGACCTGGCCCAACACGTGTGCGCCAAAACGATGCGGCCTAATCTCCACGCCGATTTGAGCCAAGATCGCGAACAGCAGATATGCGCAAACTGCGGCGGCGAAGACGCCGGGATCGTGCTCGCCGAGTGGCGGTGGCAGCTGCCCTGTCCAGACGATCACCGTAAAGAACCCGGATAGGATCAAGCGGTAGAGGCCGAAGTAGCGGAGAGCGGTCCAGGCCGGTGACGGCCGATCGTTAGGCACGCCGGCTTCCCGAAAGGCGTGACGATCGGGTTGCGGATGCTCTGTGACCGTTATGTTGCTCAACTTTGGAAGAACGGCTCGCGAGAAGAAATTCCCATGGTTTATCGGCATTAGTTATTGTTAGAATTCACTTCGCCGGTTGTTAGCGGCCAAAGTGCTATGAATCTTCACGAATATCAAGCCAAGAAACTGTTTGCGGAATACGGGATCGCGGTGCCCCCCGGCAAGCCCGCGCAGTCGATCAAGGAAGCCTTGCGCCATGCGGCGGAATCGCACGGACCCTGGGTCATCAAAGCTCAAGTTCATGCCGGCGGACGCGGCAAGGCCGGGGGGGTAAAGTTCGCGGACAGCATCGAAAAGGTCGAAAGCATCGTGCGCGACATGCTCGGTATGCAGTTGATTACCAAGCAATCGGCGCCGACCGGACAACCCGTCAATTGCGTCCTGGTGCAGCGCGCATCGAATTTCGTGGCCGAGATCTATCTCGCGATGGTGGTCGATCGCAGGACCAAACGCCTCGCCATCATCGCCTCGCGGGCCGGCGGGATGGACATCGAAGAGGTGGCCGCCACGGAGCCGGAGAAGGTCCTGAGCCTCACCATCGATCCAATCCTTGGGTTGCAATCATTCCAAAGCCGCCGCATCGCTCAGGCATTGGGGCTCGATGCGGCTCAGAACAAGCAACTGTCCGCGATTCTAGCGGCCATGTTCCGTCTCTTCCTCGAGAAGGACCTGAGCCTCATCGAGATCAACCCCTTGATCATTACCGATACGGGCGAGATCCAAGCCCTGGATGCCAAGATATCGATCGACGATAACGCCTTGTACCGCCAAGCGGCGCTTGCCGAATGGCGCGATCCGACCCAACAGGACCCGAAGGAGAATGTCGCCCGGCGCTACGACCTGAACTATGTGAGCCTCGACGGCAACATCGGTTGCATGGTGAACGGAGCGGGATTGGCGATGGCGACCATGGATGTCATCACGCTGCACGGCGGCCAGCCGGCCAATTTCCTCGATGTCGGGGGCAACACGACCGCGGACAAGGTGGCGGAAGCTTTCAAGCTCTTGGTGTCCGACACCAAGGTCAAAGCCATCCTGGTCAATATTTTCGGCGGCATCGTGCGCTGCGATCTCATCGCCGAGGGGATCATTCAAGCCGTTAGAGAAGTCGGCGTCACTGTGCCCGTGGTCGTGCGGATCGAAGGGACCAATGTGGAGCGAGGCCGGAAGATCCTGGCCGAGACAGCGTTTTCAATCACCGCCGCCGAGGACCTGGGCGATGCCGCTCGCAAGGCGGTGGCTGCCGTAGGGAGCGCCTGATGGCCATACTCGTCGACAAGAATACCCGGGTGATCTGCCAAGGAATTACCGGCCGGCAGGGTGCGTTCCATTCACAACAGGCGCTCGATTACGGCACCCGGCTCGTGGGTGGGGTCACGCCCGGGCGCGGCGGGGAGACTCATCTCGGCTTGCCGGTGTTCGACACTGTCTACGAAGCCGTGCATGAAACCAGGGCCGAGGCGAGCATGATCTTCGTGCCGGGGCCTTATGCCGCGGAGGCGATCGCGGAAGCGGCCGATGCCGGGATCCGGCTCATCGTCTGTATCACCGAAGGGATCCCCATCCTTGACATGCTCAAGGTCCGGGCGAGCCTGCGCCAGTATCCCGGAACGCGCCTCATCGGTCCCAACTCTCCCGGCATCATCACCCCCGGGCAGTGCAAGATCGGTATCATGCCGGCCAGCATTCACCGGCCGGGATGCGCCGGCATCATGTCCCGCTCCGGAACGCTGAACTACGAGGCCGTGCATCAGACCACGCAGCTCGGCCTAGGACAAAGCACCTGTATAGGGAATGGCGGCGATCCCATACACGGCATCGATTTCGTCGAGTGTTTGCAGTTATTCGAACAAGATCCGGAGACCCGGGGCATCATTCTGGTCGGCGAGATCGGCGGCACGGAAGAAGAAGAGGCGGCGGAATATATCCAGGCGCATGTCACCAAACCGGTCGTCGCTTACATCGCTGGAGTCACCGCGCCGCCCGGCAAACGCATGGGGCACGCGGGTGCTATCATCTCGCGCGGGGGAGGCACGGCGGAAGCGAAATACCGGGCCTTGAAAGCGGCCGGGGTGGTGACTGTACGCTCCCCGGCCGAAATTGGGTCGGCGCTGGCCGCGTGCTTGAAGAGGTAGCTTCGTAGCGCGCGCATCGCCGCAGATGGGAGCGCATAGAGCGATGGGATCGCTGCGCATCGCCCTCGCCCAGTTGAACCTCACGGTCGGCGATATCCAGGGGAACGCCCAACGGATCCTGGCCGCCGCCGAAGAAGCCCGTGACCGGCTGAGGGCCGATCTGGTCGTATTCCCGGAGTTGTCGCTTACCGGCTATCCGCCCGAAGACCTCGTCCTGCGCCCGGGTCTCTCGCGCCAAGTACAGAGTGCGCTTGCGGAGATCTCCCGGCGCGTCCGAGGCGTGGAACTGGTGGTGGGCTACCCGAGGCGGCATGAGGGGCGGCTTTATAATGCCTGTTCAGTGATCGGAACGGGCCGCATCAAGGCCACCTATCATAAACAACACCTGCCCAATTACAGCGTCTTCGACGAGAAGCGTTACTTCGTGCCCGGCACCGGCGCGCAGATCGTCGAGATCAAGGGCATCGCGCTTGCCCTCAGCATTTGCGAGGACATCTGGATTGCCGGCACCGCCTTGCAGGCGCGCGACGCCGGCGCTCAGGCGGTCGTCAATATCAACGCCTCGCCCTTCCACCTCGGCAAGGCCGCGGAACGCGAGGAGGTATTGAAGCGGGCCTGCCATGAGAGTGGTCTGCCGATCATTTACGTCAATCTGGTCGGGGGTCAGGACGAATTGGTGTTCGACGGCGGCTCGACAGTCCTTGACGCGGATGGCACCGTTTGCCTACGCGCGCCCGATTTCACCGAGGGCATTTACCCGCTGGACCTGGATCCCGGCCGGCCGGTAAGCCCACGCGCGGGCGAGGTCGTTCCCGCGAGCCGGGCCGAGCCGGGGATCTATCAAGCTCTGGTGCTCGGGGTCCGCGATTATGCCCGCAAGAACGGGTTTCGCGGCGCGGTACTGGGGCTTTCGGGCGGGATCGATTCGGCCTTGACCCTGGCGATTGCGGCGGATGCTTTGGGCAAGGACGCCGTGGAAGCAGTCTTGATGCCTTCGCGCTTTAGCGCGGAGATGAGCCGTACCGACGCCGCCGAGGAGGCGCGGCGGCTCGGCGTCGCTTACCATACGATTCCCATCGAGCCGGCGGTGAGGGCCTTCGAGGAGAGCCTCGGCGCCGTGTTCGCCGGGCGCCCGCGCGACGCCACCGAGGAGAATATTCAAGCGCGCTGCCGCGGGGTGATTTTGATGGCCTTCTCGAATAAGACCGGCAAACTGGTCCTGACGACCGGTAATAAGAGCGAGATGGCGGTCGGCTACGCGACTCTCTACGGGGACATGGCCGGAGGCTTCGCCCCTCTGAAGGACGTGCCGAAGACGCTCGTCTATCGCCTCGCCGCGTGGCGCAACCGCATCGCGCCCGTCATTCCCCAGCGAGTCTTCGATCGGCCGCCCTCGGCGGAGCTTGCGCCCGGCCAAAAGGACGAAGACAGTCTGCCGCCCTACGCGGTCCTCGATCCGATCCTCGAACGCTACATCGAGGACGATGAGACACCGGAAGAGATCGTCCGGGCCGGCTTCGATGCCGCGACGGTCGCCAAAGTGGTACGCATGGTGGATCGCAACGAATACAAGCGGCGCCAAGCGGCGCCCGGGGTGCGCATCAGCCAGCGGGCGTTCGGGCGCGATCGGCGCTATCCGATTACTTCCGGTTACACCGAGATCGACGTTAGTCGCTGATCCGTAGAGATTTGAGCTCGTTGATGCGCGGGTGGTTCGGGTAATTGATCTCGAGGACGCGGATCGCATCCTTGGCCAGATCATCGAGCTTGAGAACGCGGTAAGCCTTCGCCATCATGAACAGGGCCTCGGGCATGGCCGGGGCGCGCTGGTAGTTCTCGACCACGTAACGCGCGCGATTGGCCGCCGCGACATAGGCTCCGCGGCGCATATAGTAATGGGCGGTATTGATCTCGTGCTGCGCCAGCAGGTTGCGTAGATAGGTCATGCGCAACTGCGCATCCTTGACATAGCGGCTCTTCGGAAAGCGTTTAACAAGCTCCGAAAAATCTTGAAACGATTTCGATGCCGTGGCTTGATCGCGCTGCGACGGATCGACCGGCAAATAGCGTTCCGTCAGTCCCTTGCCGGTACTAAAATTGGCCAATCCCTTCAGATAGTACGCGTAATCCACATGGGAGTGGTCCGGGTAGAGCTTGATGAATCGGTCGCAGGCGGCGACGGCCGAGGCAGATTCGTCGTTTTTATAATAGGCGTAGGCAAGGTCGAGTTGGGCTTGCTGGGCATGCACACCGAAAGGGTGCCGGGCGAGCAACTTTTCGTAGTACTCGACGGCCTTGGTGTAGTACTCAGCCTTCAACGAGTCTTTTCCCTCGGCGTATAATTTCATGGCGGACCAATTGGCCGTCTCGTCTTCTTTATCGTCGCCGAAGATGGCGCAACCGGCGAGCGCCGCGAGGATGATCAGGAGATACAAGATGCGCATAGGGGTCAATGCAAGCTTTTGGGCATATTATTCATTCTATTGTTATTCAAATCCTAGGGCGAGTTCCGGTGATCCGATGGGTGGATGTGAAACGATGAGCTCATGAACGGGGAGCGCCTCATCTCGGTGATTCCGGGCGAATTCACCGGCATGCGCGTCGATCAAGCCGTCAGCCGTCTGTTCGCCGATTATTCGAGAACCACGCTCAAAGGCTGGATCCTCGACGGCAAGCTGCTGGTAAACCACCGGCGCGTGAAACCGCGGGAAATCCTCCGCGGAGGGGAAGCCGTGGAACTCTGGCCCACTGTCGAGCGGCGCGTCGAGTCGCAACCGCAGCCGATCGCGCTCACGATAATACATGAAGACGGCGACCTCATCGTTATTGACAAACCCCCGGGATTGGTCGTGCACCCCGGGGCCGGGAATCGTGCAGGCACCTTGCTCAATGCGCTGCTGCATTTCGATCCGGGACTGGCGCTTCTACCGCGCGCCGGCATCGTGCATCGGCTCGACAAAGACACTTCGGGCCTGCTCGTGATCGCGCGTTCGCCGCGCGCGCACACTTACTTGGTAAAAGAGCTTAAAGCACGCCGGATCATGCGCGAATATGATGCGGTAGTTCGAGGTGCGTTGGCCGCCGGCAGCACGGTGTCCGCGCCGCTCGGCCGGCATCCCGTTCAGCGCACGCGCATGGCGGTCGTCTTGGGGGGACGGGACGCCGTGACCCACTATCGCGTGGTGCGGCCCTTTCGCGCGCATACGCACCTGCGGCTCCGGCTCGAAACCGGAAGGACCCATCAGATCCGCGTGCACATGGCGCACCTGCGCATGCCCATCGTGGGGGATCCCGTCTACGGCGGCCGGCTGCTGCTGCCGCCGGGCGCGACGCCGGCGCTGACGCGCACCCTGCAAGGATTTAAGCGCCAGGCACTGCACGCATCGAGGCTGCGGCTTCTGCACCCCTCGGCGGACGGCCGCGAGATGAACTGGGAATCACCTCTGCCCTTCGATATGACTCAACTCTTGGAGGCTTTATACGAGGATTCGCGCGGATTCCGATCCGGAACGCGTCCCCCCTGATGCCAAAGACGGCGGCGCTCGGTCCGAGTCTTATAACGCCCGATTGGCCAGCCGCGCGCGGCATACGCGCCTGCGCGACGACGCGCGCGGGCGGCATGAGCTTGGCGCCGTATGATTCGTTCAATCTGGCCGGGCACACGGGGGATGATCCGGCCGCGGTACGCGCTAACCGCAACGCGCTTTATACGGCGTTGGGTACCGGCGCTCCACCGCGTTGGCTGGAACAGCAGCATGGCGCCCGGGTGATAGACCCCGCCGATCCGGATGCCGGCCCCCACGCCGACGGCACCTGTACGTCTGCACAGGGTGCGGTGTGCGCCGTCCTCACCGCCGATTGCCTGCCGGTGTTGCTCTGCGACCGTGACGGTACGCGCGTGGCGGCGCTACATTGCGGTTGGCAGGGCATCGCGCGCGGGATTATCGAAGCCGGTATTGCAGCAATGCAACGGCCGCCGTCGCGCCTCCTTGCGTGGCTCGGCCCCGCCATCGGTCCCACGGTCTACGAAGTCGGTGAGGAGGTGCGAGAGGTGTTTACGTCTCTGACTGGGACGCTCGCTGCGGTTTTCCAACCGGCGAGCGCCGGTCATTGGCATCTGGACCTGACAGGCGCCGCGCGCATGCTCCTCGAACAACACGGAGTAAGCAGCATTTATGGTAATGATCGCTGTACCTACACCGAGGCGGATTTCTTCTTCTCGCACCGCCGCGACGGCGTCACCGGCCGCATGGCCACCTGCATTTGGCTGGAGCAAGCCACGCGCTCATAAGGCGGAGTTACCTGAGCACGGAGCAAACCCGCGCGCAGCCCACCCAGCTACCTCACTCTCTTGATTTTGTAGATCGTCGTCGTGCCGCTGACCTCGTTGGCAACGACCAGCAACGGTTTGCGAATCGGGCTATGGCCTCTGGGGATGAAGATCAGCCCTTCCGGACCGAGGTCGCCGGCCGCCGCGGTTTCCGGGTCGGCGCTGAAATCGCGGTTGTTGATGTATTGCACGAATTCGGGCGCGAACGGGTCGGAAATGTCGTAAACCATGACGCCACCGATGCGCTCGAGGCCGATGAAGACGTAGTCGCGACCGCGCACTTTGCCGACAACCAGATTCTCGGGCTCGGGACCTTTGTTGTCGCTGCGGTTATCGAAAGCGTTTTCGGCGTGATCCGAACTAAAAAAATCGGGAAAAAACTGTGCCGTGATGCGCTCGAAATCGTCGCCGCTGTCGAAAATCAATTTCCCGTCGGCGTCACGAATCGAAAACGAACGTGCGCCGAACGCATAGAGTTGCTCGAAATCCCCGTCCTTATCGGGATCGCCATTGGCGGTGGTGACGTTGAGACGCCCGAGTTGCTCGTCCTTTTGCAGGTTGGCGGCGTTCGGGAATGCGACCGGATCCAGTTTCAAATCCTTGACGCGCGCCTCTTCGCTGAAACCGTCGTAGTCGCGCGCATCGCCTTCGTTCGCCATGATCAGATAGGTGCGGCCGCGATGCCTGAAGCTATCGATGCCATCGGGTTGATACATGCCGAGCACCGGCCAGTTGGCGATGTTGATAGCGTTGTCTTTATCGCTGGCGTCGAACGGGTTTTTCGCTCGCGCATGATTTTTGAAACCCAACCCTGTCAGCTTTTTGAATTGGCCTTTTTTGATGTCGAGTATGCCCAGCGCGTTGTTCTCCTGAAGCACGACCGAGGCGGTTTTCGAATTCGCCGACACGGTGATGAATTCGGGTTCGAGATCCTGCGCGACGCTGGCGCCCGGACCGAAAATGCGGATGCTCGGATCGAGGTTGGCCGAATTGAACGCGGTAAAACTCGGGGTCACGACGTCATTTTGCGTGACATTGGCCGCGCCGCCCTTGAGATCGATGATGCTGACTGAACCTTCGGGGTCGATCGTGTAGTCGTCGTTCGGCTCGCCCTCATTCGCGACCAGCACTTTCCTGCCATTGGGCGTGAAGGTCAGCATATCGGGCACCGCACCGACTTTCACCTGACTCAGAAGATTGCCGCCGGCATCGAAGAAGGCGACTGTACCTGGATCGGTTTTGATTTCGGCTTCGACCGCGATTGCGATCACGCCATGGTGGACCGCAACGCTGTTCGGTGTGGCGCCGAAGGGCGTCACGCTGATGCTGAAGAGCAAACGCGGTTGCGCCGGATCCGCGATGTCGACGACATCGATACCGGCGGCTGAGCCATTGACGATAAAAAGCCGCTGGGTCTTCGGATCGTGTGCCACGATCTCGGCGGCCGCATCGTCGAAGATGCCGGTCGCATAAGTTCCGATCGCTTTCAATTCGATTGACGGCGCGGCGGCTAAAGCGAGCATGGGGCACAGCAAGGTCGCGACGAGAAGCAATAACTGGCCGGTCTTCGCTAGACGATTCATACGCATTATTTTTCCTTTTGTTTGGAGGATGTAATTGGAGGGTTAGAGGAATTCAACGATCGCGGCGCGCCTTATCACTGCTCGGCAAGCTCGCCAACCGGGAAGTGTAAGCGCCGTATGTGAAGGTGTTATGACAGTGGATTCGCGGCTGCGCCACCGGGAACGATCGGCCAGCGCCGCGTACCACAGATCTGTTTAAGAATATCGACGTGGCGATATATGCGCGCAATTTGCTGGACGAAGATGCGCGCGAGCTTAGCGAATCGGCGAGGCTAACCTGAAGCGACCCTTCCTAGCATCCATCTATTCGTCATGAAATCTCTCATAAGGCTTTAACAACCCTCCAACTAACTGGTCCATTCGGAAAAGAACTTCCGCTTTCGAATACTTCTCCGGGACCAGTCGATCCAACTTGCACCTCGTCGATATCGAAATCGTCGAGCTGCCAAAAGTTGGGGATAAGCGGTACAACTCTTCTAGCTTGATTGGTGAATTCACCCTCATCGGGAAGAAAGGCATCATCAGTAACGCATCGCCACTTGTTGAGCGGTCCCACTGTGTCCATTACATCAATAATGGCCTTTTGGTTGTCACTATTTGCAGTCAGTTCTACTCGCCAGTTTGACATGGTGTCGTCCCTCGGCCTTCCGGATGGTAGATTTTCGGTTGAGCTTAGTGATCTTGAATTATGGAGAGCGATTCCCGATCACTAGTCGGCGTGTTAAGGTACGTCCCATCGCCCACCAGGTCTCGGCCGTCCGTCGCGTGGACATCGCCCGCCAAGGAAGGATAGGGATCCCACCGCATGGATGGATTCTATCTTACGCGGTTTGATGTGCAAATGCGGCGGGCCGCCTCCCGAGGCGGCGAGCACTGGAGAGTGTTCGCCAGCCTTCGATAGCCAGGGACCCTTAAGCCCGCTGGGCGGGACATTCGGACCTAGCATCCGTTCTAAAACGCACCTAATGTCGCGCGTATTTGCTCAGCTGAGCGCTTGTTGCGAGCGTAATAGTTGCGTCCGCTTCGCAATCGGCACACCTAAAAATATTATCTCTTTATACAGCCAATGGATAAAGGAGTAACGCGATGCACCTCGCCGCTCGGGACGCCGCGAGCTCGAGGTCGAATCGAGGAATTGCTGCTGGTGCGCAAGGTGTTCGCAGCACTCTTCTACTGCCATCACATCCTCATCTAATAGGGCGGCTACGGCCTCCGCAGAAAACTCAAGCGCGGTTACACTAGCGGCCTTTAAAACGTGGCGGTCGTATGCCGGGAGTAAATCAAACTGTCTATTCACCAACTCGCGGATAGCGTCGGGTATCCCGAAGCGTATATCCCTTAAACGATCGCTCATATCTCCTGCGTCGTTCAGCAGGTTGAAGAGGTCCTTGCCTATCCAGTGGCCCATCATTTCGAGCATAAACAGTGGACTACCCTCCGTTTGGTCGTACAGGATCTGAGCTACCTTCGCTGTATGCGGCCTGCCACGTAAACGTTTGGCGACAAATTCTCGCACGGCAAGTTCGCTGAGGCCTTGAACCGGGATCTCCACGCAGGCCTTGTGGGTTTTAAGCTCCTGGACGAGCGCCTTCACCGGTTGATTCTTGGTGATTACCTCGTTGCTGCGATAGCTGCCGATGAGCATGAAGGCAGCCGGACTTTGCCGATGCGCCAGATAGCTGATGAGATCGATGGTGGCATGATCGCTCCAGTGCAGATCTTCCAATACCAGGATCATGGGCTGCTCGTTGGTGACCGCCTCGACAAAATCCGCGATCTCCGCAAACATTCGCTGCCGGGTGCTACGGTGGGGCTCGGGCAGGACGCGCTCCTCGGGCTTCACCGCGCTAGGGATTTGAAAAAGCCAGGTCGGTGCCCAGCGACGTAAGTGGTCGAGCGGTCGCGCGCCTTGCGGATCACGGCATAGGCCCTGCAGGGCCTCGATCACAGGTACATATTCTTGCTCGTCGATCCACTGTTCAAAGGCATGGCCTCGAGCCACACACACGGGACCGGTGCCGGTGGCCCGCCTAAGGAAAGCTTCGATAAGGGCGGATTTTCCTATGCCAACCTCGCCGGTGACGAAGACGAGTTGGCGTTCTCCCTGACAAGCATTGCGGAGAGAAGCCTCAAGTTGGTCGAGCTCTGTTTGGCGTCCTAAAAGCCCTACATCAAGAGAACCGCTGAGAGCTCTGTCACCCGCCGACGACAGGTTCTGCTCGTTTGCTTCACAACCCGGCACCTTACCTAAAGCCCCACGGTCGAATCGGTGGGAAAATTGCGCCTGAACCCCGGTGATCCGGGCCACGAAGCGATAGCCGCGCCGATGTGCTGTTTCAATGAATCGGGGTTGCTTACTTTCATCTCCGAGCGCTTGGCGGAGCTCCCGGATGCACACCTTAAGCACGCCGTCGCCCACGCACCGTCGTGGCCACACGGCCGCTAACAACTCGCCTTTGGTAATCAGCTTGCCCGGACGTTGCAGCAAGGAGTGCAGCACCGCGAAGGCCTTCGGGGTAATTGAAATCGCCTGTCCATCGCGCATCAACCGCCCGCTCGCGGGGTCTAGGCAGAACGGCCAGAAAAAAATGCTTTCCATCATGCTCCTCCTTCGTATTCGTCCTCCTGAGACCCGATTCTCGGAGGCTCCTGCCCGTCCCTAGTTAAGTAGGGTGGTGCTGCGTTTCGCAGCGGTATTTTGGCTAACCTCTAATCAGCATTTTCTGTGCCCACCCTTACTATAATTTTACTCAAAATTAACTGAAACCTTATGACTGTGCGTGGATTAATGCCAATACTTATGCAGGCGCAGGCGTATGCCTGCCGGAGAAAGGTGGCGACAACGCCGGAGTGACAGTCTGCCCGGCCGCGCACGTGCGTACTGGGCTTGCGAGTCGACCTCGGCGTTTCGGACTAGCTAGAGACTCAGTCGAAGCTTTTAAGAGACAGGATCTTAGAGTTGCACACCGCGTTATTTTTCCATGGAAAATCCATGGCAAGGAGGTTTACATGAAGCGCGTTTATTTCGTTTCTTATCTAATGATGTTATGCACTCTGGGGGTTGTCGATGCCGCGGCGCTGGCGCCGGGCGCCGATGCACATATCAAGGGCGTGTTCGGCGATCCCTTTACCTGGCCCATCATCCCGATTCACGCGGCGCTTCTCCCGAACGGTAAGATTTACAGTTACGGGACTGACACGGCGGGGACGCAGGGCGCGACACTCTGGCACGACCTATGGGACCCCAAGCTTGGTACTGCTGCCTCGGCGCACACGCTGCTGCCCAATACCACTCCCACCGACACCTTCTGCGCCGCGCAGGCGCTGTTACCGAACACCGGCCGACTGATGATGACCGGCGGGGATGCGATCGTCAATGGCCAACGGAATTGGTCGAATTATGACACGAATGTTTACGACCCTGGGGCCAACGTGCTAGTGTCCAGCCAGCCGATGTTTCACAAGCGCTGGTATCCTACGCTCCTTGCACTGACAAACGGTAACATGCTGGTCCTCGGCGGACGAAGCGCGAGATCGACGTCCACGGCCGCCGCAACCTACGGGTCTATCCCCGAGGTATATACCCCGGCTACGGGCTGGAAAACCTTGAGCACCGCAAAGAGCAATCTCGCGTACGGAAGTACCAACGGTTCTTGGTATTATCCGCGTGCATTTCCAGCTCCCAACGGCCAGGTTTTCATACTCGCGCATCATGGTGAAATGTTCTATTTGAACCCGACAGGAACCGGATCGATCAAACGAGCGACCAGCGCATTAGCCCCCGGTTCGAATGGCCCTGCGTTACCGAGCGTGCACATCGCGCCCGGCAAGATATTATCCCTGCGGAAGGACAAGAAAGTGATCATCGTCGACCTGAACAAGTCGCCGCCTACCTTCACGGCTACGGCGCCGGTCAGCAGCGTGCGTGACTGGTCCAATGCGACGGTCTTAGCGGACGGAAAGGTCATGGTCAGCGGTGGTTCCCGAGTTAGGAATAACCTACCCTCCGCAATATACGCAGTCGAGATCTGGGATCCGGCCACCGGTAAGTGGACGCTCGGAGCCGCCGCCCAGAAGCCGCGTCTTTATCACTCGATTGCACTGCTGCTGCCCGATGCGAGTGTACTCACGGCCGGAGGGGGTGCGCCCGGCCCGGTGAAGAACCTGAACGGTGAGAAATTCTATCCGCCGTACCTCTGGAAAGCGGATGGCTCGGGACAGCTCGCCAGCCGTCCGTCGATCGTGAGCGCACCGGGCACAGTGGTTCTGGGTGGTAAGTTTTTCGTCACTGTGCCAAGCGGAGACTCCATCAAGCGCGTCACACTGGTGCGAAAGGGATCGGTGACGCATTCGTTCGACGCCGCCACGTCTTTCACGGCGTTGAGCTTTACCCAAAGTGGCGGGACCCTGACTGTTACCGCTCCCAAGAACGCGAACGTAGCAATGCCTGGTTACTGGATGATATTTGTGATAAATCAAAACGGTGTGCCCTCAGTCGCCAAGAACCTTCGCTTGACGCGCCCCTAAGGCCCGATTCCTCGCTCCCAGGTAAGCTACGGAGCCTGCGGAACGCCCGAAAAAACGCCCCACCCGTCAAGGTGGGGCGCAGCCTCAGGTTCGAGCAGAGCCTCGGAAGCCTACCTGCCGAGCGGGAGCCGCCCGGGCTACCAGTCAACCTGGGCGCGGAGATGGAAGATGTCGGGCGATGCGCCCTCGAATTCCCCGCCCCGATGTCGAGTACCTTAACGTAGTTCGCCATCAAGCGGATGTTGGGGTTCGGGTACCAGTTGAGGCCAAAGGTGAAATCATCCTGCTCGCCGTCAAGGATGTCCTCGTCCTCCAGGTCAATCGTGCTGTAGCGCGCCGCGATCTCTCATGCGATCGAAGGCGCCCTTCTCGACCTTGTAGGCCGCGGCGCGCGACTCGCCGGTTTAGACCAGCTCCCGAAGACATACCAGCCGTCGAAGTCCAGATCACTATCTGTCCACCGCACGGTGGACACTTTTGGGCGTCAAGGGCACCGCGAGGCAGTGCGCAGCACCCCAGCGGCCAGAACACTTTAAGGGGAATGTTTCGTGCTGTTCGTGTTGTTTGTGCTTGTTTCCTGAGCAAGGTGTTCCAAGCTAATGTGCCTCACGTCCTTGCCCTTCACAAGGTATATCACATACTCCGCGATGTTCTTGGCATGGTCGCCGACGCGCTCAAGCGCCTTGACGACGAAGAGTATATCAATCGCGGGGCCGATCATTCGCGGGTCCTCCATCATGTAGGTGATGAGGCGCCGCAACGCTGTTTGGTATTCCGCATCGAGATCCCGGTCCCTGCGGGCGATGGTCACCGCCCCTGCCACATCGAGGTGTGCCAGCGCGTCGAGTGCGCCTTCTAACATCTCCAAAGCCAGCTTCCCCATGGTCGACACATCGCGCAGCAGCCCGCCGTTAAACGGGTTTGCGACATGCTGGCTAAACAGAAGCGTCATTTTGCCAATCTTCTTCGCCTTGTCGCCGATACGCTCGAAATCCGCCACCGCCTTGACCATCGACATCAACAGCCGCAAGTCACTGGCCACCGGCTGCCGTCGCGCAATGAGCGCCACCGTCCCCTCGTCGATCTTGACGTCATAGCCGTTGACCTCGTAATCGCGATTGATCACGAGGTCGGCCGTTTCGACATCTCCTCGCTCCAGTGCAGCGACAGCCTGAGCGATCTGCTCCTTGACCAGCGCCCCCATATCAAGCACGAGCTGCCGCAGCGAGGCCAACTCCTCGTCGTACTGCTTATCGGTATGTGTTCGTTGCTCCGGCGTCATGCCGCCCTCCACAGGTGACTTCACCTTATCCGAAGCGACCGGTCAAGTAGTTCTCGGTCCGCGGATCAGAAGGGTTGGTGAACATAGTTTTGGTCGGCGCGAACTCGACGAGCTCCCCTAAGTACATAAAGGCCGTATAGTCGGAGACGCGCGCGGCCTGTTGCATGTTGTGCGTGACAATGAGAATGGTCACCCGCGCCTTGAGGCCTTGGATGAGATCCTCGATGCTGGCCGTGGCGATGGGATCCAGGGCCGACGTGGGTTCATCGAAGAGCAAGAGCTCGGGCTCGGTGGCCAGGGCGCGGGCGATGCATAGCCGTTGCTGCTGGCCGCCCGATAGATTGAAAGCCATGTCGTCCAGGCGGTCCTTGACCTCCGTCCAGAGCGCGGCGTCGCGCAACGCCTGCTCGACCTTCTCGACGAGCAGGCGCCGGTTGCGTTCCCCGCGCACGCGCAGCCCATAGGCCACATTGTCGAATACGGACTTGGGGAAGGGATTGGGCTTTTGAAACACCATGCCGATGCGCATCCGCACCTCTATGGGGTCCACGTCCTTGTCGAGCAGGTCGATGTCATCGGGGTAGAAGCGGATCCTCCCTTCATAGCGGCTCCCGGGATAGAGGTCGTGCATCCGGTTGACAGCCCGGAGAAAGGTCGACTTACCGCAGCCGGAAGGCCCGATGAGGGCGCTCACCCGGTGCTCGGCGACCGGCAGATTGACCGCCTTGAGCGCCGCGACCTCACCATAGTAGAAGCTCAACCCTTTGGCCTCGGCCTTGAGCTTTCTCAGATCATGGGCCTCGGGGGTCGTCGCCTCTTCGCGCTCGCTGTCAACGAGCGAGCGAAAGTACAGCTTATTGAGCGTTTCGTCCATCGCGCTACCACTTGCTGCGCTTGCGAAAGCGAATCCGCAGCCAGATGGCCAAGGCGTTCATGGCGAGGGTCATGACGAGCAGCACGAAGCCGGCCGCCGCCGCGTTTTCCAGAAACGCTGCTTGAGGGCGGGAGACCCAATTGAACATCTGAATGGGCATCACCGTGAAGGGCGCAAACAGCCAGTCGAACGAGAGGTAAGGGAATCCACTCTCCACCGGTGCCGGCGGCAGGAAAGCGATAAAGGTGAGCGCCCCCATGGTGATGAGGGGTGCGGTTTCGCCGATGGCGCTGGCCAAGCCAATGATAATGCCGGTTAGGATCCTACCCATCGAATAGGGCAGGATGTGGTCCTTGACAGTCTGCCATTTGGTGGCTCCCAAGGCATACGATCCCTCGCGAATGGCCGCTGGGATCCCGCGTATGGCCTCGCGGGTGACCACGATCACCACGGCCAGGATCATCAGGGCCAGGGTCAGGCCAGCGGAAAGAATGCTCTCGCCGAAGTCGAACTGGTACACAAACAGTCCCAGCGCTAGCAGGCCGTAGACGATGGAAGGCACCGCGGCGAGATTGGTCACGTTGATCTCGATGAGATTGGTCAGCCAGTTGCGCAGTGCGTACTCCTCCAGGTAGATCCCGGCCATGACGCCCAGGGGGATCGCGGCCGCGGCGGTGACCAGCATGACGAGCGCGGTGCCGACCCAAGCCGAGAGGATGCCGGCCCGCTCGGGATGGCGCGACGGGTAAGAGGTGAAAAAATCCCACGACAGCCGCCCGCTACCGTCTATGGCCATGTCGATGATGAGGGCAAGCAGGGTCATTACGCCCACCATCATGCACAGGAGCCCGAGGATGGCGAAGACCTTATCCCAGCGCTTGCGCCGGGCAACCAGTTGCCGGATCTCCTGCACATCCTGCGCCGGCATCAGTAAACCTCCCGGAAGCGCCTACGCACTAGATGCCCCGTGACGTTGAGTGTCAGGGTCATGATCATAAGCACTAAGCCCGCCGCGAAGATACTCTGATATTCAAGGCTACCGTGGGGGAGATCGCCCAGGCTTACCTGCGCGATATAGGCGGTTATGGTGGCGCCGGGTTCCATGGGGTTCCAGGAGAAGTTGGGCTGCTGGCCCGCGGCCACCGTTACCACCATGGTCTCGCCGATGGCGATCGAGATCCCGAGTATGTAGGCGGCCACGATGCCGGAGGTCGCCGCGGGCAATACCACCTTGATAGCCGTCTGAAAGCGCGTGGCGCCCATGGCATAGGAGGCCTCGCGAAGGGCCATGGGCACAGCGCGCATGGCATCCTCGCTGAGGGAGCTCAACTGGGGGATGATCAGAACGCCGATCACGATGCCTGCACTCAGCCGGTTAAAGCCCGAGAGATCGGGCAAGAAGTTCTGCAGCATGGGGGTTACGAGCAGGAGGGCGAAGTAGCCATACACCACAGTGGGCACCCCCGCCAGGAGTTCCAGCGTCGGTTTGATGGTCTCCTGCACCTTGTGGGGGGCGAACTCGCTCAGGTAAATGGCGATGATGGTGCCGAGCGGCGCGGCCACCAGCAGGGCCACTCCTGTCACCACCAAAGTGGATGATATGAGCGCCAGGATCCCATAGTGCTTCTCGGCGAACAGGATGGACCACTGGGTGTCGGTCAGGAAGTCCCACAGCGGCGCATGCTCAAAGAAGCCTAGCGACTCATAAACCAGGATGGCGACGATGGCAATGGTCGTCGCCACCGACGAGAAGGCGGCGAAAAATAGGATACCCTCGATGGCACGCTCGCGCCAATGGCGCAAGGGACGGCGGGCAAACCGCGAATGGGCTGGGATCACAGCCAGCTCTCACGCTGCTCGCGAAAATCCGCTATCGCTGTGCATCGCGCGTGATCCCGTTCGTCTTGGGGGCTGCAGAAAAACAAGGGGCGCCGGACGACGCCCCCTGATATCTGACCGATCACGCATCACCAATCACTGCCCGGCTGTCAGAGTTGCTTCCCGCGTCAAGAGGTCCTCCACGAGCACGCCAACCTCTGACACCCCGCCGAAGCCGGTCCCCAATTTTTGCTTCTGGAAATTCTCGAGTGCCAGTGTATAGGCCTTATCCGGAAGGTTGACATACCCGACCTCCTTGGATAGCTCGCCGCCGTTCTTGAGATAGAACTCGACGAATTCCTTCACCTCCGGTTTCTTCGCGGATTTATCGTTGACATAAATGAAGATCGGACGGGAAAGCGGCTGATAGGTGCCGTTATTGACCGTCTCGATCGACGGCGACACCGCCGGCTTGCCCTCCTCGGGCTTGATCGGCACCGCCTTCAATTTATCCTTGTTCTCCACATAATAGGCGAGGCCAAAAAACCCGAGCGCGTTTTTCTCGCGCGAGATGCCCTGGACCAGCACGTTGTCGTCCTCGCTGGCCACATAGTCGCCGCGGCTCGATTTGGCCTCGCCAACGACAGCTTCGGTAAAGTAGTCAAACGTCCCCGAGTCGGCCCCCGCGCCAAAGAGCGCAAGCGGCGCATCCGGGAAGCCAGGGCGGATGTCTTTCCAGTTCTGGACCTTGCCCTGCGCCTCGGGCTCCCAGGCTTTCTTAAGCTCGGCCACGGTGAGATAGTCAACCCAATCATTCTTCGGATTGACCATGACCGTCAGGGCATCGAAGGCCACCGGCAGCTCGATGTATTTGATATCGTTCTCGGCACAAGCATCCATTTCCTCCTTGAGGATAGGGCGGGAGGCGTCGGAGATGTCGGTCTCACCGCGGCAGAACTTCTTGAATCCTCCTCCGGTACCCGAGATGCCGACTGTCACCTTGATCGCTCCCTTCTTGGCGTTCTGGAATTCCTCCGCGACGGCCTCCGTGACGGGGTAAACCGTGCTGGAGCCATCGATCTGGATCACCGGCTCGGCCCGAACCGCGGTCGCGTACAGCGCACCGGCAACGAGCGCCATGGTGCCTAAACGTCTGAAAACCTTCGTTAATATGATGTTCATAGCAATATTGGTCTCATCGTTATATTGGTGGTCATCGCAAGCTCCTCGTAGACAACACTACGCTTTTTATTAGACAAAATTCATGTGACAGGCATGTGACAGGTACACGGCTCAAACCTCGTCGCGCTCGAAATCGTTATAGACCAAGGCCAGATCTCCTTTTTTGGGAATGCGCCGGATCCCGATGCCGCCATGCTTCCAATAACCCCAGTCGCTGGACCGCCACCGGCGCGGCAGCAGCCCAAAGTACAACAAGAAACAGCGCGTAATCGAGTGCACTGTCTTGCGCAGAGCGCCTTGCTTAAGCCGCCGGTGGTCGGAGGCAAAGACCGCCAGTGCGGAATCAAAGGTGACCCGAAAGCCCCCGCGCTTGATACGCCACATCAATTCGGAGTCTTCGTTCACGACTAAGGCGGGGTCAAATCCGCCCACCGCTCGCAGGACATCACGGCGACAACACAGATTGGAACCGCTGGCGGCCGGTATCCCAAGACTATCCGACAACCCTTGACCGCGGGCAAACCACGCGTAGTAGCTCTTATAGTCACCTATCGATAGCTTGGGGCCATAAACCGCATCGCTCAATGGGTGCTGCATCAATCGGTCGAAAAAACCCGGTGGGAAGGTGACATCCGCATCAGTGAATACCAGCCACGGTGTTTTGGCTGCCGCCGTTCCGGCATTGCGTGCCTCGGCGATAGTCCCAGGGTAACGCAACAAAACGGTGTTATTCGGACGGATCTCACCTATGCATCGCGGGGTATCGTCACTGCTGGCGTCGACCACGATAAGACGGATATCGGGAGGTATCGATCCCAGGAACGCCGGGATGTTGCGCATCTCGTTACGCGTTGGGACGATGATGGTGATATCTTCAGCTCGCACGGCCGGCGACTCCTGGGGTGGTATCATTTAGTACCTCGTTTCATAAATACGGACACGTATCGATTAGGCCGCCAGTTTCTGGAGCTGGCTTTCGGAATACCCTGTTCGCATCCTTGCGAGCAGAGCGTTCAGGTCGGCACGAGTGAATTTCCATTCGAACGGTTGCGCGATGCTTTCGTAGTAGCGCTCGAAGCTCGACAGCCTCTCGGCGACCGCTTCCAAGCAGGGGAAATCGTTCGGCGTGAGCACTTTTCGCTGCACGATGGAGAAGTAGATCTCGATCTGGTTGAGCCAGCTAGCGTGCACCGGTCCATGCACCGGCACCAGCCGGGGATGAGCCTGCGTCAGCCGCTGAACCGAACTCTCGCCTCGATGCGAAGATCCGTTATCCATCACCCAGAACACCTTGCGCGCTTCTCTGTAGGGAGGCTGGCTCATGACCTGGTCGACCAGCCGCGCGAACGGTGCAATGCCGGTCGTTGCCTTGCAGCGGCCGAACACCTTCGCCCGGTGCACATCGAGGGCGGCAAGATAGGCCCAGGCACCAGCGCGCCCGTACTCGTGCTCCACGCGCATGGGCTTGCCTGCAGAAACGGGAAGGCTCGGATGAATGCGGACGCGCGCCTGGATGCTGGTCTTCTCGTCGGTGGAGATGACAAATTCGTCCTCGCGCAGTGCTTGCCCCTGCCAAGTGCGCCCATACAGGTCCAGGATCCGTCCGGCCTTGGCCTGGAATTGCGGATCGCGCGGAAAGATCCAGCAGCGGTGCTGCCAGGGGCGGATCGCGTCCTCGTGCAGCCAACGCCAGACGGTGCTCTCGCTGATGCGTGCCACCAATCCCGAGTGCTCGGCCTGCCGCGCCACATCGGCCACACTGAGCCGCGACAACGGCAGACCCAAGGTGGCCGGAAGCTACAGGCCAGCGCCTTGATCTCAACGCTGATCTCTGGGGGGGGAAAGCCCGGGGGCGACCTGGGCGGGCTCGTTCCTCCAGGCCCGCCAATCGCTCCTTGAAGAAGCGCTTTCGCCACAGACTGACCACTTCTCGCCGGGTGTCCAGCCGGGCCGCGATCTCATCGTTGCTCATCCCCTGGGAGGCCATGAGAATAATCCTGGCCCGCTGTACTTCGAAATACGGCAACGTATATTTCGCCGCCCGACGCTTCAGCTCGTGCGCCTCCTCGACCGACAGATGGATGACAAATGGGCTGCTTCTCGGCATACGTGAACCCTCTTGGTGGTTCGCAGCCAAAATGCCATACGTGACCGAACTTACCAATAATACGTTAGTGTAATTGCGAAATGGGGTACTTAGTGATCATGGTACGCCGACTTTTTACCTCACGGGAAACACTGTTTTTACCAACTGCTACGAGTGCCACGGCCCTCCATGGGATCAGTATGGGATCAGTGGGCGACTGCTTCGATAACGCCATGTGCGAGAGCTTCTTCGCCACGCCGAATGCGAGCTGCTGGATCGTCGGCGCTTCGAGAGCCAGGCCGAGGCGAAGATGGCCATCTTCGAGTTCATCGAGGGCTGGTACAACCCGCACCGCCGGCACTCGTCCATACGCTACTTGTCACCCGTCAACTACGAGAGGAGGATATGCCCAACACGCAGACAACCGCTGCAATGCCAGGCTTGAATCCCAAACCGTAAACCGTCCACGGAACGGGGGTAACTCCAACTTGCTTTAACCCGGCTACCATCACGAACCGAAGTAAGCGAGGAAAATCGCCATCACGATTCCGGAAAAAGTTGAGACCATCAGCAATGCTCCGGACGCGCAAATGCATCCGCGTAGAAAGATGCAAACACGAACGCACCACACACAGGGTAGTCGCGACCACAAGGCTCAATAGAAGGCCATGGGGGTAGCTTCCTCAATAGCCCGCCTAGTTGACACTAGCGCTGCCCCCATACCAGCCTGCTGCAATCATTCCAAAAAGCCCACTGGGTAATTTCGCCGACATGGCAATACCAAAATCAGCCGGTTCGAGATGGCGGGCGAGAATAATGTACGAGGCCGCCCTTATCGCCTGCCGTGTCCAACGTACTACCGTCAATAGAGCGCTTGTTTGGAACACTTTCTTCCTTAAGCCCATTGTGTGGTGTTCGACGTTAACAGCCTTTCAGGTCTTGTTGCAAACAAGGTTGGCGACACAGTCACTTGGAACGTGATAGTAGAATCGCACGTACATTAAATTAAAAAAAGGGGTCTTCACGGAATCGAGTGGGTAATATGAGGACCATAGCGGTGGCTGAGCGGCCTATATTTGCAGGCTTTCGTGCATGTCGCGAGGTCGCTGAATTTGGCATCATGTTTCGATGGCTAGATCAGCGAAACGACGAGGAGTACCTGCGATTGAAAGTCCTGACCTGCATGTTACCAGCGCCTTAAAATGCTCAAAACTACCCACTCGATTCCGTGCTGAGCCTAAAAAAACATGATCAGCTTCCATAGGATCATGCTACCTTACTCAATCCGAAAGGTGAAATAATCAACGAATTCAAGATTGCGCAAAATGGTAGGTAATTAACGTGGTCGGCGCGCTGTCGCCTGCCGCCGCAACCTTTCTAGCGACTTGGCAGAATTATTCGGCAATTCGCGCCCGAATATTTCAGGTTAGGCAGTACCGAATCACGGATAAGGTAGGGACATGCATCTGCGGAAGATGGACGCCTTCGGTAAAGCGATGGAGAGATCGTTGTTGGACGGAAAAGTTACCGAGACAGGTTTAAGTATATGGCCGCGAATTAGCGCGTGTTATTCGCGATGCTGCAACGCCATCTGCGCAGCACCGGCGACCGATTCTTCCGTATCTCCTGCGAGTTGTTCGAGCGCTTCCACGACCGATCGATCGGAGAAATTGTTATCAAGAGCATATTGGGCAAGTGCGTCTACCGCGGCTAACCTCAACGGGACATCCTCATGCTTATCGTGGGCGTTTGTGACTCCGATTAGAGCCTGGACAGCGCTAGGATCGTCAATGCTCAAAAGTTCGTTAATGGCGTCGGTGCGCTGGTTCACGTCGAGGGAGTGCAAGTCAGTGAGGACGCGTTGTAGATGGACTTCATGCTCTTCACGCTCGGCGGCAGCAAAGATGACCTCAGATTCCAGGTCATTCGGTACGTCTAATAGCGATGGCTCGCTTACCCCGTGGACTTGCCGGTACGGCACATAAGCAGCTTCAGTTTCCGCATCGATGGTCGGTGCGGACGTGACTGCACTTAAAACCAGCACCTGAATATGGCTGCGCCGAACATCGATAGCATAAGAGAATCCGCTCAGGATTCGCCTGACCCCTTCGACGAGCTTGGTGGTTCGCACGACCGCGGAAATTGGGTATTCGGCAATTTCCCTTTGCGCAAAGGAATACCGTAGCGGTGCTTTCTCTGCTAGGGTTCGGAACACATCAAGCAAGCGGGCGTTCTGGATCGAGGCTTCGATCCACGGGCGCTCGTAGTGGACCGTTATACTCGTTCCTGATTTCCCCGCATGGCCCTTCCCGTGCGGGTGGGATGAGATCGCAAACGTGGAAGCGCTGAGGGCCGATAGCGTTGCCACAGTCAATACCATTATCGGGAGTGAATGTTTCATTTTTACACGTTGGCTTGTTTTGGGGCAGCTCAGCGCTGGGCGCAACATAGGTGCCCGGCTGGATGGCAATTCGGCCAAAGTTGAAAAATCTTTCGTGCTCTGTCGGCAGAGCGATAGGCACACGTTGCGATTGTGTGATCGTGATCGCAGTAGGTGGACGCGTGGATAATGGCGAGGTGTCATTGCTCGCGGGCGGTGATCTCCGAAATTCCACGAACGTCGTTTGGAGTCTAGAGGTCACAAGCTGAATGCGGTTCTCGATCGGCGTACTTCGTGCCGGAGATTGATAAGCCCCGCGGTTGAAGCGCCATCGAGAAGCCCGGTCTGGAACCTTGGAGGGGAGAAGCGTAACCGCTGAGGAGCACGGCTACTCCCTGATGATCGGGAAACAACAGGAAGAGTTATGGAGACGAAAGGATCTATCGTGCCGAGCGTTAGAGCGATGTTAAAGCCCCGGCACTCGGTGCCTATCATGCCTCAAGTCCACCGCCATTGAGAAGTTCCGCAACCCCTGAAGAACGGAACTGCCGAGTGCGGTCATAGGCTTGGTGGACCCTTCGTATATCCGAAAGCTGTCCGCGGCGCGGCGGCGTGCCACACGTACCCCTATATCTGTATAAATCAATACGCGACGACTGTTTCTAGAACCGCGTCAGCGGACGCGAACTCCCGATACCTTCGGCGAACGCTCGGTGATCAAATGGATGTGAACCTCGCTCAGGTATATGCACCAGACTTGGTCCTGTGGTCATTACTGATTTTGAATGGTCAGCTCGAACCGTTGCCAGAAGAATTGCACGGCGAGTTGATATTTAAGTCGCTCGAATCACCCGCCGATACTTCAGCCGTTGCGGGGCTCATGGCGAGCAGGTTCTGCCTAGGCCATTGGCAATATCAAAGTTCAATTAGGATGAAAGCGGTTTTTCACTATAGGATATTATTATGGGAAATTTACAAATTACTGATGGAAAGCAGATACGCTACCTAGTGTTGATATCAATTGTCGCGTTTGCCGGTAACCTCCCACGTATCGCCATAGGAAATAGCTTCGTGCCCATCCCGATCAAGACGAAACCAATCGTGAGTGTCAAGAGTTTCGGGGCGAAGGGGGACGGGGTAAAGGACGACACACAGGCGATTCAGAATGCCATGAATAGCATGACAAACGGCGGAACGTTGGAGTTCCCCGCGGGGACCTATAAGTACTCGAAAGCACTTAAACTTACAAAACCCAACGTGAAGCTTTGGGGGTAT
Source organism: Pseudomonadota bacterium (assembly GCA_030859565.1). Lineage (NCBI taxonomy): Bacteria > Pseudomonadati > Pseudomonadota > Pseudomonadota bacterium. The sequence goes on along the minus strand of JALZJW010000009.1, from coordinate 8,263 downwards.
GGTGCCACACTCAAGCCAACCAACGTGAATTCTCATGCTATTCAGTTAATTGCCAATAACACCCACATTTACGGCTTTAGAAAAGAATCGCCTTGGTCCTGGAAACGTGGCGGCTGCCAGCCTCATGGAGTTAATTGCTATAGCATCGTCGCTCTCAACTCTAGCAATCATCAGATTATTGATAATAAAGTTCGTTATGCCACGGGTATTTTTGCTTTAAGCAGCACGAATGTGCTCATTGGCCGCAATACGGTATACCGTACCTATGCTGATGCGATCCATGTTACCGGCAGGTCAAGCGATGTCAAAATATCCCAGAACACCGTGCGTGAGAACGGCGATGACATGATTGCGGTAGTAAGCTACGGCCAGCTTAGCAGTTATCGAGTCAATAATGTACTCATCGAAGACAACGATGTAGCGGGTAACTATTGGGGTAGAGGGATCGCGGTTGTAGGAGGTAAGGACATTACAATACGGAACAACTTAGCCCAATATACCGCCCATGGTCCCGGTATTCTTTTATACAGCGAGACCAATAAAAAAGGAAGGACACATCCTCCCGTCAGTAATGTCCTAGTGGAAAACAATACAATTCGGCATGTACAGACTACTGCGCCGGTTTATAACCCTAAAGGTATCCGGGTAAAATTAGGGTGGGGCGGTATTCACATCGCAGGATACCACCTGAGCCGCAATTTTGTAGAAAATGTCATGGTTCGTAATAATGTTGTCCATACCACGTACAGGGACGGGATCACCGTAACTGGTTACGTTTCCAAGGTGGGCTTGGTCGGAAACGCTTTATATAATGTAGGACGGAACCCTATAGGTGTTATCGATTTGAAGCGGAACGGTAAAAAGATTGCCTGTTACGGCAACACTTATAACGGTAAGGCGACGTCGAATCCGAAGTGCGGAGCGCCCATGCCCAATGTAACGGGAAGCGCTCTATAAACTTAGCATCCAAACGTCTCGCCACAATCTAGGAGATTCGTGCGAGGGGGTAGGTGCTGTCGATGCATACAGCCTGCAAGACCAATAACACTCCCCTGGCGGAACCGTCCACCCATGGAGACGGTTCCGTCTCGGGGCGATCTATCGCGTCTACTACCAGCCCTTGGGCAATCAAAGACAGCCCTGCTGGATAACCGCTGAGTTAGTGACACAAGCGCGCTTCAATGTGCTGCGGTTACCACGTTAACCAACACGCCGAGTAGCCGATCGGAAAAACCAGCAGACCATCGCCGTTGTTATGAGCAGAGGAAAGGTTTTACTTAAACCGAAGTAGAAAAGCCTTGGAATCTCTATAATGGCTACTACGCAGGTAGGATAAAACAACAAACCATAGATAGAGTTGTACTGAAAACTATGATATAGACGTCCAGCTATCCAGCCAAAAGCGGTCCATAGCACTACCCCAAAAAAAACGCCGAAGTCGTTTATGGGACTGAATAACCCTGACGGATTGTTCATTTCGGGGTCGGCATAAGTGTACAAAAACCCGTCGTATATTAACCTATCAACTCGAAACAAACCCGGCATCCCTTCCGAATGGATATTGATTGGAAATTTCCAAAACCATGATGCAGTAAAATAAGGCAAGAACAATGGCCCTACTATCTTACCCATGCCCGCTCCGTTGTTTAACGCCGTTACGTAGTACTCAAACATCCGGTTAAAAATAAAATCCCAAAAACTGTCGTAACGATACATGTAGAAATTGACCCAGGACCGGAAATATTCGCTAACGCCAAACAGTAAACTAAGCGCGCCAATGGCTGTGAATGGTAGCGAATTTATGAATATTCGGTGCCTATAAGTAGTACCTAGCATAATTACGGCGAACGGGATAACAACCTCGAGCAATGCTACTCGCTCTGACGAAAATAAAACGCGTAATACTGCAAGAAACATAAATCCAAGAAAGAAAAGGCGATCACCGGGCCGACGCTCGTATCCGGTCGCCGTCGGATAAAGCGCATACAACACTCCATAAAGAGGACCCAGATTCGTGAAAGAAGTAATTCCGGGTGTCTTTTCCGCATACTCTTTTAACGCATAAATTGCACCCTGCTCGCCTTTGAGTAACGACAGGACTAATTCTGGCCGGTTCAATAGCGGCCCAAACCATATGAGATATGCGGCAGTGGTCACGAACAGAACGAGGTGCATTACCTTGCGATAGGTATGCTCATTTACTTGCAGATGCGGTTCGAGATGGCGGCGCGGTGATGAGCTATATGACCGTGCACTGAACCAAGCTGCTAAGGAATAGCAAAAGAGCGCAACAAACCCAATCGTGAAGGTCTCTAAATCTAGGTACTTTTGAGTGCCCGCTGTGGTGTACCATTCTGTGGGCAAGAGGGCCCCAACACCTAGAAACGGCAATGTGACTGTCGGCGCTAAAACGTAGGGCTTATACCACCAATACGTATTCATCTCTTGTTAGATGCAGCGCGACACCTACGCAAAATAAGTTTGACACATCTCCCTACTAACGATTGAATTCCATTCATATCAATACCACAATTGTTGCTCAAGAGCATCAAATCTCCCATATGACTTATTCGATCTCTTGGTTGCCTTCGATTTTGTGGTGCCATGATAAAAAAACCGCCTCGATCGCATAAGCATGCTAACACAGCGTCGAACCACCGACCCGCAACCTCTACATCGTAGTCCCGGGTGCAATGCAAAGTAGTCTCGACGTTGCTGGATTTCATGCCGGTAACTAAGATAACTCTGCGGTATACATTATCCATGTTCAAACCCCTAAAAGTTCATAACAAGTTTCCTTGCGGATTTATACACGTGAGTGACGCCTCGAGCTAAACGGATATCGAGTCGTCATGCTGCGTTTCTCGGACAATGCAATTAGGGGTACTACCCCCGGAATACTTCGTCCACAGTTGTATAGCGCAAATCTCAGTAAGGAAGCGACGCGTTATTTTTTCCCACGAGTAATTGCTTGATAGATCCTTAGCGGTTGATCCTATTTTCTCTCGTGTCTCGGCACAATCCATTAGGTCAATTATGTGAGAAACAAATTCGTGCTCGTTATCGGCTAAAAACACAAAATCGAGCTTACGCCTGGTCAACTCGATCGTTCGAGTTGCAACCACTGGCAATCCGCTGGCACCGTACTCAAATAACTTCATCGGACTCCTTCCAGCATTCGCCGGATGATCGCTTAACGGAAGTAACCCTATGTCAGCGTGCTGAAAGTAGGCCGGCAGCTGATGGTATTTCCGCAGTCCTAATAAATGGATGTTGTTACCGGCACCTAACTGCTTGACAGCATCGTTTCCGTACGGGCCGATTAGAATGACGTTGGCGTGTGGAAGACACTTTGCTGTCGCCCTTACGGCCTCGTATCCGAACCGTCCGTCAAGCGCACCAGCATAAACGAGTCTGGGAGAAGGTATCGCGGCATATTCAGGAGGCGCCATAGCAGGCTTTGAAAAAAACAGGTAGTCCACGCCGTTTTCCAACATCGAAATAGGTTTGTCCGGCGCCAAACTTCGTAATCTGTTTAAAACCGGCTGCGACGTTCCAATAAGAAAGTCCGCTCGATTTGCCATTTCTTTCTCGATCGTTTCATTAAGTAGATTACCAAGCATTTCTCTGTACAGGTCAGTCGCTCTATAGACCGTTATCCTGGGGCTAACGATCTTTTCTAAACCAACGAAAATGGGCTGATCAACTAGAAGGAGATCGACAGCAGTAAAGTTATATCGCCGAAGAATGTGCCGGATAGATGGAAGCGTGAGGAGGCACGGACCGCGCTGCGTGAAAAGTCGGTATGCAATCCTCTTGGGAATTAAGCCCAGTGGTACGTAGTCGATCACCCCATCGTGATACGCTCTCCCACCATGACACCAAGTCTTAAAGCGCCCCTTGATTTCGGGATTTGACCAACGAGCCAGGTGAAAAGGTGTGATGGGAGTGCTCAGGTGCAAGACGCGGTGGCCTTGGTTCGCTAAGCAACGTGCTAGATGATTAGAGCCAACAACAAAGGTTCCACCCATGAAGGTGTGGCTTGCGAAAACAATCGTTAGCTTTTTGAAATCAGCTACTCCTCTTTTGAATGCGTGACAAAATCGGCTTGGTGTGATGATAATTGTCACGATAGTTGGGTATGCTTAGGGAGCTTCATGTAATATTTATTTAGGCTTGTATAATATGCGGCTGCATCCGGGAACCTTGAAGCCGCGTGGATTTTTGTATCAACCATCGACAACACAACTCCACTGATGCGGCCCCCGGCGCTGGCGATCATTTTTATTCCATACTTAACGATTTCTCGGCGTGTCGAGGCCCATTTCGCGATGTACACGGTGGTATCAACTTTTGTTGCAAGAACCCGTGTATCCGCGACGGCCATCACCGGCGGCGAATCTAGGATCACTAAATCGAATTTTTTTGCCAACTGGTCGAGTAAAACGTCCAACCGCTCGGAATTCAAATAGTAATTCGGGTTTGTGACAGGGCGTCCGGCGCATATCACACAGGTGCCAGATGCTTCGTCTAGTCGGATTGCGTCGTCAAGAGATATCTCGTCGTCCAAGATCTCGATAAGGCCCGGTTCGCGTTTGATGCCTAAGGTGCTGTGAATTTTCGGAGTTCTAAGATCGGCATCGACAATAAGTACCTGTTGCCCAGTGAGTGCCCACAGTCTCGCTAAGCACAAAGCTATTGTTGTCTTACCTTCCAATGGCAATGACGAAGCAATAAGAACGGTTCTTGGCGGCACGCCTACCGTACTGAAACGAATACTCGTGTAAAGCGCGTGGAACGACTCGGTGATTGCCGATCGGGGCTGTTTGAGAATATATGATTCTAGTTTTTTACCAATACTTGCAAATCCACCGAACTTGGGGATCGAACCGAGAGCTGGCAATCCGGTGGCACGTTCAATCTGTTCGCTACTCCGAAAGCCTGGGTCCAGCTCCTCAATGACGTATATAACAGTGAACGCAATAAACAGCGAAACGACGAAGGCCAGAGCAAGGAATATTTTTTTTCTCGGATAAGTCGGGTTGATGGGCACATCTGCATAAGAGATGACATGCGCATCAGCCTGCCGTGCCCCAAGATATTCTTGCGAATTCGATTCCTTTGTGCGCGTCAAAAAGGTCCCTAAGAGCGCCTTATTCGCATCGGCCTCCGCTTGCAATGCACGTAGTTGAACATCGCTTTCGTTGGACTTAGCCACCTGCTTCTCAAGCTCTCTTAGTCGTGACTGAAACGCATATTCCCGGGCGCTAGCAATATCAGCCTCGTGCTGCAACCCTCTATAAACCTTTCCGATTTCCGTTTCTATCTTGGTTTGTAAATCGCGCCGTTCAGCTTGTAGCTGCAGCATGGTGGGATGTTTCTCCCCGAGATCTTCGGAAAGCTCGGCAGACTTGCGCGCTAGCTCTGTTTCTTGTCCTCTGAGCCCCTGGACCAAAGCAGATCCGAGTACTTCGGAAATAGAATCGGCGCTACCGCCCGCTGAAGTTAACCCTCGTTTTTGCTCTCTGAGGCGCGCCTGCGCGGCCGCTCTCTCCGCCCGTGCCTGGACTAACTGTGTGTTTAATTCAGAGATCTCTTGCGCCACCAAGGTCCCGTCCCGGCCTTGGATTAACCCGGCCTCCCGGCGGTACTTTTCGACTGCCTCCTCGGAGTCCTCAACTTGCTTACGTACTGCGGCAATACGCTCGTCCAGCCATTCGGTCGTTTGTCGGGCCGCTCCGAGCTTGTTGTCGATCCGCGCCCCTATATATAGGTCGGCAACAGCGTTTGCTATATGGGAAGCCTTTTCGGCGCCGCTTGACTCAAATCCGACAGTGATCACCCGCGATCGCCCCTTCGGAGCGACGCTGAGTTGTTTTAGAAAGGTATCAATGACCGCTGCTCGCTCACGCGCTTGACGTTGCGCATCGGACTCCGCCTCTTTTTCCGGAGAGCGAAATATTCCTGTTACCGTTTTCTTCAGTTGCTCGATAAACTCGGCGAATTCTGTTTTCGTTTGCAATTCGGCGTTAAATTCTGGGTCTTGCTCTAGTTTCAACCGATCCACGACTTTGCCCGCCATGCTACGTCCGAGAAGGACTTCAATTTCGCTGGCAATGGTCTCGGAATCCATAGGCAGAATCGGCATCACTTCCGGGATGCCGATGTTCACGCGTTCCTGACCGTCGACCATGATCAATGCTTCAGCTGCGTATCGTGGAGTCAACATGAATAAAACCACGGTCGTTAATGCCAACAATGCGCCTACGACACCCATCAGTACCCATTTTCGCCGCCGTAGTGTAGAAAAAAAGTCTGCTAACGACATTGACGAGCTCGCGCTAATTAGTGGCTCATCAGATGTCGCTTCATGGCGCATCATCAAGGGCCGCCCCGGGGTTTTCACTAGTGATGATCCGGGATCCTTTACGGTAGTAATACCGCTCATGTCTTTAGCTTCGCGCCGGCGCTTCACGTGTAGCTCGCCGCTCTTGACCCGCTGGCGGCGCCAGGCCGAAATTTTTGCAGTGGAAATGCCTTCCCGATCGAAGATCTCCAGGATTTGAGTAACATTATTGCAACGCCCTACCTGGTTAAGAATCCGGCGTTCACGATCGGCGTCGAAATAGCGAAGCTCATGTTCCCCCTCCGGCGCGCTATCGTCTTGCGGAAAATCTTCTAGTGAGTCTCCAAGGGCTTGGAGCAGGGAATGCAGTTCGTTAGCCTCTGGTCTTACAGCTTGGCGCTGGATACGCCCTATTGTTTCGGCAAGAGATCGGAGTAGGGAACGAGATGCCGTAGCTACGGGCGCATTATCCGATTGCGGAGTATGCTCTATTGATTCGGTCACAAAGGCATCCGTGATCTCATGCATAAACTCTTCTATGATCGAACTCTTTGAACCAACCTCTTTAGCTCTGCCGTGCCGGCGCCGCCAGCGCCCGACTTGTGCAGTTAAAACACCTTCTTTATCAAGTATTTCCACGATCTGGTCCGCATTCGTGCAGCGCTCAATCTCCGCCAGGACGCGGTGTTCGTGTTCGTCGAGGTCTTTATTCTCTGGCGTGCCATCCTCTTGCGGGAAATCTTCGATTGATTCTGTCAGAGATCGGCGCAGCGAACGAAGCTCCTCAGCCTCACGGGTGTTATCGTCCTGCGGGATCTGTGCTATTGATTTGATAACGGCTCGGCGTAGGGAACGGTGTTCCTTTGCCATTGGCGTGTCATCTTCCTGCAAGCTATGTCCTGTTGATTTCGTCATAACTGCCTCTAATCTCGAAGTATAATGATAGCTTTTTCGAGTCGCTAAATTGAAAAAAGACCAAGGTTGATAATAGCCGGTTACTTGTCTCCACTATCCAGTGGCTAATTAGATGAGCTACTCCAATGCGATCCCGCTGCTCTCATCACAAATTCATTTGGAAGGCCCTTGCTTCTTTGGGCAATCATCAATTACCTCCTATAGTGGGAATTTGCCCGGATAAAACGCCATCGTAATACCTTCGCTAAAAAGTATATAAGCCTTTTCATGCGTACGATCATATGATTCCGCTTGGGACGCCACAACGATTCGCCAAGGGCAAAGGACTGCGGACTGCTGCGTTTGTACCTTCCATGTTCTTACCATGTCCATGCTAGGCGCTGACGGCCATTTTTCAAAAATGCCGAGCAAAATGATAAACCTTCTTGCCCGCGTTCCAAGGACAGCAGGTCTACTATCCCAGGCACTAAATATACTAGAGCCTGATCGGGTTCAGATGTCAATAGTGGACTACAAATACCTCGCGCAATGAGTTGTAGCCGTTAGCACTTACGGCCAATCCGGCGTGCCCTAACGGCGCGAAAACGATGCCGGGGGCGGATTTATTCGGAGCAACACCGCTCCGATAGCGAGTATAGTTACCGAAGAATAGAGTAGTATAGAGACGAGACGGCGTGTGACCTGCAGAACGAAAGTCGAGTTTGGAATGTGCTAACAACAAAAAAAGGCAAGTAGAACACGAAAATGACTGGAAAATAACTGGATCCCTGAAAGACTTGTACGGTAAACGTGCTACGTAGTAGGATGTTAGCCGAGAATTTGGCGGGTTAAGGATAATCACAAGGAGAGGTGAGCCGTGAGTAGCGTTCAGTACATGGAAAACACAAGGGGTTCTCGTGGATTGATTCGTCCGTATCAATCCACGTTGACAGCGATGCTGCGCGTAATAGATGGCGCTATTATCGCCGGGAGCTTATGGGCTTCCTGTTCGATGTATGGGGT
>JALZJW010000008.1 GCA_030859565.1 Pseudomonadota bacterium | reverse complement strand
GTTTATCGCCGGGCGATTCGATTCGATTACGGACCGACCTGGGCCAACGGAACTTTACGCTCGCCGGTGTTTATTATCACTATGGATCCGATCAGGGACTCGTCGCGATAAGCAGACCTATCTTCGACCGTTACTGGCGCGACACGGGTGTGTCTAGCGTAGGAGTCTATGCCGCCCCAGGCGTCGATCAGGAGCGACTAAAAGCGCGGATCAGAGCCTTATCGGGGCCATCGCAGATGATTGCGGTGAAATCAAACCGGGCTTTATTCGTGAGCTCATTGCGCATCTTTGACCGCACGTTCCTCATCACCACGGTTCTACGGGTGCTCGCGGGCTGCGTCGCCTTCGTTGGCGTTTTTAGCGCCTTAATGGCGATGCAACTGGAGCGGGCGCACGAGCGCTGTGTGCTTCGCGCCTGCGGGGTAACCCCCAGGCAGATCGGAAGGCTCATCATCTTAGAAACGGCCTTTATGGGCCTCATCGCCGGTATCATCGCTCTCCCGGTAGGCATCATCATTGCCGTGGTGCTCGAGATGGTGGTGATACCGCGTTCCTTCGGTTGGGTCATGACGGTACACATTGTTCCCTCGATTCTGCTTCAAGGCCTGATGATCGGCGTATTGGCGGCCGCGTTCGCCGCCCTCTACCCCGCCTGGAGAACCACCCGCGGCACGCTGGCCGATCTCAGGCGGCATGAGTGAGCAGTGATCCCCATCTCGCCGCGCGGCGGATCTCTGCAATGACGAGAAGCCGGGCGTCGGCTCCCTGGACATCCCACCGATCACATCCCTCTGGAATCGATTGGAGGGCTATCTATTTCTTGGCGGGGTTACTAACATGGCGCGACGCTGCTATCCGATTACCCTGGCTTGGTACGAACGAAGTTCATGCTGATCCCGCTCAGAGACGATCTCCGTCTTCGATCTCGCCCGCTCGTGACCTACACACTCATCGGCGCATGTATTCTCCCATTTTTGTTGCAGCAATCATTAGAAGAGGTCGAGTTTCAGCGTCTAATTTATAGTTTCGGTTTCATTCCCGCCCTGCTGCTTGAACATGCGCGGCTGGCGCCCGGGCTGGTGTTCGTATCTCCCGAAGCGACGCTGTTTACATCCATGTTTTTGCACGCCGGATGGATCCATCTGATTGGGAACATGCTTTACCTGTGGATATTTGGCGACGACGTGGAAGACTCGATGGGCCGCCGTCGCTATCTAGTTTTCTATTTGCTTTGTGGCCTCGCCGGAGCACTGAGCCATGTCGCGGCGCATCCGACGTCGGGGATACCGGTGGTCGGCGCAAGCGGGGCGGTATCCGGCGTGCTTGGCGCCTACCTGCTCCTGTATCCGCACGCGCGGATCTTAGTGCTCCTGCCGATGCCTAAATTCTCCCGCTTAGTCCGATTACCCGCCTTTTTAGTGCTGGGTTTTTGGATTGTGTTTCAGTTGCTTAATACAGCGTTCGCCGGCGCCCAAGAAGGCGGGGTCGCGTGGTACGTCCATATCGGCGGTTTCGTGACGGGAATGGCGCTGGTTCCACTTTTTAAGTACCGAAAAGTCGGTCTGTTACAACCTGCCCATGGTTCCCGCCGTTGGCTGCGGAAATTATGACGGAATCTTAGCAACCCGGAAACGTGCCCCATCGCCCGCCCCATCTAACGTGGAACGTACGTGATGGCATGGTTTTTTCATCCGCTCTTCGAGCGGTGACTTTTTCGTGGCGCGTATCGTCACCATGAGATTTTGCCGCGATTGGCCCCCGGATCCCATGGGATTCAACTAAAGACCTAGCGAGTATAGCGAATGGTACGTGTCCCCATTTTCAACACGGTCGATTTAAAACGGTTAGTGCGGATCGACCACATTAGTTATTTATATAGATCCGCGTTATCGGAAATAGGCGTCGGAACGCTGTTAGCAATCGTTGCGTTCTGCTCGCTTTGGGGAAGCAACACCCACGGGGTAGCGGCTTTTTGGACTGGCGCCCTGGTGTGCATTTACGCGCTCCGCATCGCGCTAAGCAGTCTTTACCAACGATCGCGCACACGTGATAAAAATGAAGCGCTGTGGTTGACCGCAATTCTTTCAAGCATCGCGATCACCGGTATCGCATGGGGGGTGTTCAATGTAACGATCTCCGCCTACGGCACCGGATATAGTCCGACCTTGATCTTGCTATGCACAGGATGTCTCGCCATGGCTATGCTTGCCATCTACTCGGGCGCATCGGATGCTGTTTTCGCGTATGCGATGCCAGCACTGGCGCCAACCATCGCCTACCATATTTTCCACGTGAACGCAGATAATCTGGCGGTTGCCGTAGTACTAGTAATATATACAGCTACATTGCTTATCGCTTCGCGCCGCTTGAATGAGACGCTATTTGCCTACTGGCGATCCCGCGAAGAAGGCAGGCTTTTGCTCCACGCCGTCGATGACGGCAATGAGCAAGTCAGTACGCTAAATATTGCACTCAAGACCCATGCGGAACAACAAGAACGCACGGCGTCGGAATTGCAGCGGACCACGGCTGTCTTGGAGTCATCGGAGCTAAAAGCCAGGGCCTTAGCCGGCACCCTGGTCCGCATCTCAACCAAATGCTCCATCACGGGTTTGCTCAATACCCGCCATTTCACGGAAATCCTCGCTACGGAATGGCCGCGCCTGATGCGCGACAAGAAGCCGCTCTCCTTGATCATGTTCGATCTCGATGATGGCGAACGGAATCGGGACTTTTACCGATCGACCCAAGGCGCGAAGTGCCTGCGGCGCATAGCCGGTATCATACGGAATTTCTCTCGACGCGCGGGAGACGTGGCGGCCCGTCACGATGGTACACGATTCAGTATCCTGCTGCCGGGAGCCGACACGGCAAGTGCAAACCGCATCGCGGAGAGTTTGCGGCGCGAGGTGGAAACGCAAAGGGTGATTCATGCCGCATTAGATCCGGGAGCGATAGTAACGATCCATACCGGCGTCGCGACAGTGATCCCATCTCGGTCCCGAAACCCGAACGACTTGATCGAGTACGTCGATACCGCGCTCTATGAAGCCAGGTTTCAGGGCGGCAATCGGGTTGTATGTTATCGAGCTTTACAAAATTTTATGCTGGAACGCTGGGACAACCGTACCGACGGACAACCGTCCGAAGAAGGTGTCGTCAAGAAACTCGCGCTTCGCGGCTACCAAGGTCGGACGAATCAATATGAGCCCGATTCCAAGATTTCGGATCATTGCCCCGATATCGATTCGGTCCACGCGGTTTTGCGTGGTCGACTTCGTATCACACTTGACGGTCAATCCATGGTATTACGTCCCGGCGATTGCTTGTTTTTCCCGCCTGGCGCAACTTGCAGCGCCGAGGTTGCTAGTAACGAAGCCGTCTATCTATTGGCGGCGGTAAAGGCTCAATAACCCCCTCATCAACTTCGATTACGCCAGCGGGGAGGAAATCCCGTGGAACGCCCAACGGGAAGGCCTGCGTTTCTCCCCCATTTAAAACCGCATCGCCACGGTTCCCGCTCTATTACCCGGGGAGCAAATTTAAACATCCAACCGCCCATTGCTAAAGGTCCAAATATCAGCGCCGATAGCATGCTGATGCTCGCTCTTGGACCCCATGTTGATCCCTATCTTATTCCTGGCAGGAGTACCTTGATGACAGGGTCAACCGGAGAAATCACAGCGCGCACTGCCACCAATTATGAGGAATTGGCCGAAGCCGTGAACGGCCTTTTTACTGAATCCGACAGCGAAACCGATCAGGCACTCAACCGCGTGGAGCATTATCTGCAACAAAAAGTACGCAGCGTCCTGGACGGTGAATATCCATTAGATAGCTTACCTCTGATGCCGGCCACGGTAAGCGCGCTTCTTCCCAAGCTCAACGAAGCGCCATTTACCGTCGGCCGTGTTTATCCCTTCGCCATGCAAGATCCCGCGGTGGCGGCGGAAATTATTCGTTTTGCAAACGAGGGCTCGCGCAAGGGCTCCGCGAAACCGATTTCCAATCTCAATCAAGCCTTAGAAGAACTTGCGCCGGACACGCTAAGATCGGTATTAACAAAGGTATTGCTTCGGCCCACTATTCCAATTAAACCGATATTCGTTCAACTGATTGGCAAACCTCTGTGGGACCATGCACGTGATTGTGCGCAAGCATGTGCCGAGTTGGCATACGAAAACCAAGTGGATGCGAATGATGCGGCTTTTATCGGACTGACCCACGACGTTGGCAAGTTGGTAATATTCAAGCTTCTATGCGTTGCGTTCCGGGCCACCGGTTCGTCCGTTTCTCCGCGCGCCGCAGTGGTTGCTCAAATCGTACGGCAATATGCGTTTAAACTGTCGCGATTCGTTGCAGAATATTGGAATTTTCCTCAGGTATACGTGCAGGCACTCGAAGATCAGGCGTCCGCCAGCGCTGCGGGTGAGATGTCGTCACTCGCACGCACTTTATACTACGGTAATCTCCTTGCCGAAGCCTATGCAGTGCTTCAGAAATACCGCTATTCCGGCCCCGATCTGGAGCAAGCGCTGCAACAGCTCGGAATGTCCTTATCTCGCGTTTACGATATATTTCCCGCCGCACCGCGACTCGCATACCGATAGCTCCCGCGAGAAATACCTGATATATATATAACGTTTGGCGAAGGATGCCGCGAGAATCGGAACACGGAAGCTGATTTAGTCTCGCAGGTTGGCCTGCAGCTCAGCGCAATCTCTTGCCAACCACTGAGCGCCGAACTTCTCTTTTAGCTGCCGCCGAATCGAGGGGTTCTCGCTCGCCATGGAATCGACCCAGTGCTGTTTTACGACTTTGTGACGCGGGCGAACGCTCGGGTCGAATCCTTTCTTCCGCAGTTCTGACCGTCGTATCTCCAGCGATCCTTCGGTGCTGTACAACCCGAGGGAGATTATCCCCTTTGAAGCCGAGTCTCTGAACAGCATATAGTCTTCCACCCCTTTGGTCTTAAGATCTTCAAGAATAGCGCGAGCGGCGCTTTCGGGCTCAGCTGGCTCTATGAATATCCAGTATCTCTTAGCAGTGATCTTCTCGTCCTGCCTAGTCCAGTTACGCGCGTTCAAGTGACCCAGCCACGATGTCGCCTCGCTCGCCGCCCGTTCATCCACAAACGGCCCGACCGTAAAGCAGAAAACATGCGGTTGACCGGGCGCAGGATCCGCGGAGCGTGCGGCCTTCGATGTAGAATCGGCCTTCGCTTTTTGTTGCTCATCCGCGAGCGCCGTGACTGGCGCCGTTGGCTTGGACGTATTGCTCGCTTGTCCGATGTTTGATACTCTTCCCGCATCGTCCCTATGCTCGGGATCCTCGTCCACGGCTGGGCCGGTACGCGCGCGAGGCGTTCGCGGCAGGTCGAGTTCACGCAATAGTTTCAGACTTTCCACGTGTTGCGGGATGGGCTGATCATGCGTTGCTCTTTTCATAGCATCGCGCAGCAGCGCGTTATATTCCCAGCTAAAGTACAGAATATTAGCGGTCAGGAGTACGAATACAAACCATTTCATGGCTGAGGACGCCGGCCCCAAATTAGCAAGCCTTGGAGTACGAGGTTTGGAATCATGACGAACCGATGCGTTAACAGAGGTGTGATAAATCGAGCGTCGCCCCCGGTAATAATACACTGAGTTTCATTGAATCGACGCTTGATCTCGTTAGCGACGCGGTCTATACACGCAGCGATCGCGTGAGCCGTTCCGGCCACCACCCCATCTCGGGTGTTGTGCGCCAGGAGCACCGCGTCCCCGGCGCGCGTCTCCTCGATTGCGTCGGTGTGTGCGGCCAAAGCGCGCCGCATGAGCGACAGCCCGGGTAGAACGAGTCCTCCGATGTGCTGACCCACCGGCGACAAACCATCAACTGTCACCGCCGTTCCACAATCCACTAGGCACGCCGGCGATGCATGGCGATGCCAAACCGCGATCAAGCCTAACCAGCGATCCACGCCAAGCTGCGTTGGTTTGTCGTAACCGTTTCTCACACCGCACGCCGCCGCGCTAACCGTTGCAAATTCCGGGGCGACGCGCCATCTCTCCACGGCCCATCGAGTCAGTCGCTCGGCGATACCTTCACCGGCAACGTTCGAGACGAGTAGCCGCTGTGGATTCGGAAGTTTTACCCACGCGCAATCGACTAGCCCGCTGAACGCGCTTCTTGTATCGGCGCTTCCCTGGGCCAGCGTGTATCCATCCTTCCAGAACTCCCATTTGATCCGACTATTGCCAACGTCAACGATTAGCACCAATCGGCCGGCCTCAAACTTAAATCACCTGTTTCAAAACGGCAAGTCGAATCCTCCAACTCCAGGGACAATGCCCCACTCGGGTCGATGCCAAAGGCGCGGCCGACCAGGCGCGCCCCGCGCCAGGATAATTGTACTTTTTGCCCATAAACGACGTCATACCCTCGACACTCATCGTAAAACGGAGCAAATCCGAAACGCTCGAAGAGCGTGAACGCGGTATGAAGTTCGTGCAGCAAGGCCGTGGCAAGAGCATTGCGTGAAACGCCGCGCCCCAGCGCTGTCTGTATATCCGTATACGGTTGTTCTATTTCGCGTAGTCTCCGTTGAGGAAACGCCACGTTGATACCGATCCCGGCCACGGCCGTGTGCTTATTGTGCGGCCCGACCCTGGTTTCAACCAGAATGCCGCCCAGCTTGCGGTTTTTCCACCAGATGTCATTCGGCCATTTTATCCCGACATCATCGATCCCCAGGTTTCTCAGAACGCGCGCTGCGACGGTGGCCGTCGTCAACCCGAGCGACGGCAGGATCTCGGGAGCGACGCGGAGATCCCAGGCGACGGACATACATAACCCGCTTCCAAGCGGAGCCAACCACGCTTTCCCGCGCCGGCCTCGGCCCATGCGCTGGAACTCGGCCAGGCATACATGCCGGTGAGTATCCTCTCGGCCCGCTCTCCCCATAAGCGCCTGGTTAGTGGAATCGATCGAGAACGCTAGATCAAGGCGATGAGGAGCAGAACCGGATCGCTCTAGAGCGGTCACTATCCGATCCGCCTCCAAGAGCTCGATGGGGTGCTTCAATCTCAACCCGTCATCGCCCGCAACCTCGATCTCCACACCGTAAGAACCAAGCAACACGGACAGTGTTTCTAACGGAGGTGTTTCACCGCCGAACGCTGAAGCTACTCTGGCGGTGGAATAGATATTTCCGTCCGCGAGAAGCTTTAAAAGCTGCTCATCCCGCGCCGGGTTAGGTAACAACGCCGATTTGGTTAGCACGGCAATGCTCTGAGATCGTCCCCGTTTAGGCGAATATTATTCGCTATGACGCGCCACAGGGCGGGAGGGATCTGCGCACCATTCGCTCCAGGATCCCGCATAAAGCCGGCCCATCTCCAGCCCGGCGTGCTTGATCGCCAGGAGATTATGGCAGGCAGTCACACCGGAACCGCAATAAACGGAGACCTGCTGCGGAGGCGTTTCTTTGAACAGCGTTGTGAATTGCAGGTGCAATTCGTCCGCGGAGAGAAATAGACCTTCGGCATCGAGGTTATCTTTCCACCAGCGATTTATCGCTCCGGGGATGTGGCCCGCCACGCGATCTATGGGCTCATAGTCTCCGCGATAGCGGGCGGGATCACGCGAATCCAACAGCAATGATGCCCGCGTGAGCTCGTCGATCGTATGCAAGAGATGACGCTCGGGTGCGCCGTGAAACCCCCCCGCGGTGTTGGATTGTTTACCGGCCGTGACCGGAAAGTCCATGGCGATCCATTGCTGCCACCCCCCGTCGAGGACGGCAACCTTGTCGTGCCCCATATAGCGGAGTAACCACCACAAACGCGCCGCGATGGAACCACCAGCGGCGTCGTAGGCCACGACCTGCGTGCGGTCTTCGATACCCAGGCGCACGAACAGCGTTTCCAGCGCTTGCGTGCTTGGCAAAGGATGCCGTCCGTGGTCTATCAAAGGGGAGCCGGTCAAGTCGTGTTCGAGATCGGCGTACACCGCACCCCAAATATGACTCGCACGGTAGGCTACCCGCCCCGCCAGCTTGTTCGTTAGATCAAACCGGCAATCAACGATAACCCATCCGGCCGCACCAAGATGCTGCTTTAAGCGTTCCCGATCAATGATCGTCTCGAACATAAGGCAAATCCTGCACTCGATCCCCTGGCATCGGGATCCCACACCGTCGCGTGCGAGATGGAATGCTGCACAAGCTTGAGCACGCAAACAACGGGAATTCTATACGAAAATAGGCCGGATGCGCATGGGGATCCGCCGCAAACCTTCTCGGGAACAATCGCGCGGCTTGGTTTAACGGCTGCCCTCTTATTGAGTCTATCGTGAGAGCTTGTGAAAAACCTAGGACTTATGGTCAGGTGGGGATGGTTCGCCGAGCTGGCCCGCTACGCTATGGCCTACAAGATGCCGGAAGAACGCGGAACGCTCGCTCGGAGTTAGCTCCGCGATCGCCGTGACTCGTTGGTAGAACTTTCGGAAGTCCTGGTTCACATTGTTAAAAAGCCGTTCGAATGCCCGGGTGTGCTCCCGATAAGTAACGATCGAAGAGAGCTTGGCATTGTTTAAGTCCCGCGCCATCCATGCATCGTAGCCCGAATAGCCCCCCCATTGATCGCGCACCGCGCGGTAGCGCTCGCGTAAATCTGTAAAAATGCCTTGTTTCGCGGCGCGCATCTCCGCTGAAATCAATCGCGATGCGTAGAGGTCCTGCAAGCGCCTCGCCGTATCGAGCACCAGCGTGACGAAGGCATCTTCGTGGCGCTTCGCTAAATCAAAATCTTTGAGTTTTTCATGCTGTTTGGTTTGCACCAGCCAGTGCCGGACGCCTTGCGTGGCCACCGTCGTCGCAAAGGCTTCGTTGAAAGCGCTATCGCCCGGAACATAAACCGTTTGATGCGCCATTTCATGCAGGATAAGCTCGCCGATCCGCGTGTCGCTCCAGCTTAGCATGGTGCTATAGACCGGATCTCGAAACCAGCCGAGCGTAGAGTAAGCCGCGACCCCGCCTACAAAAACGTCGTTGCCGGCCTTCGATAGTCCCGCCGCCGCGCTATGAGCTCGGTTCTCGGAAAAATAGCCGTGATAGCTCAAACAGCCGGCGAACGGGAAACACCAGTTCAAGGGGCTGAGTGAAAACTCCGGAGTTGCGAATACGTTCCACGCAACCGCCCTGCGATCGAGATCCACGAAGGTAAGATAGCTTCCATTATCCGTGAGGCCGAGCGTGTCGATTGCAAAGCTGCGCAGATCCAGAACCACATGCAGTTTATGTCTGATTGGCGCGGGCGTTTGCGGTTCGGCGATAACGGAACTGATCGGTCTCCTTTTTAATAGCAATGCAGCTTGTCCCCTCACCGACTGGGCGTAATAGCTCAAATTCGCCCACGGGCAGTACAAAAGAAGCGATAAAGCCAAAGGCGTGATCCAGTACAAGGCCCCTGCACGCACCTCCGCGCATTCTGCTTCCACCCGTTGAATCATCACATTCCTTCTCGTAAATCTTCGCTGCAAACGCCGGAGACATGCCCGTTCTATGGCGATTCCCGCGAGCCCGGATCCCGGCATAATAAATTCGTTGCAGTGATTCAGTATGCCAAGACCATGCCGAAATAAAAAGTCCGGCAGTCGAGTTTTTCAGATCCAGTGTAGCGATGGTAGAGTGGGGGACACGCGTTTGGATTGCGATCCCGTAACACTGCCGCCCGGCCGCAAGGTCCTGAGGTCGCAAGCTTTAAGGCAGACGACCTACGGCCGGTTGGGTGCGGTATTTGCCCCCGGCGGGACGGTTATAATAATGTCAGCAAGAAATACGGCATCGCTTACCGTTATAAGCTATGTTATCCAAGTATACGCAGAAATTTTTTAATCGAGGACCGTTATGTGCGGAATCGTCGGCGGAGTTGCACAGCGAGATGTGACGCCCATTCTTGTCGAAGGGCTAAGGCGCTTGGAGTATCGCGGATACGACTCGGCGGGGATCGCGGTAATCGATAATAAGCGGTCGTTGGAGCGCCTGCGTGTTTTAGGCAAGGTCGATAAGCTTCAGGCGGCGCTCAAAGACACCGTGGTTCAGGGATCTTTGGGCATTGCCCATACGCGCTGGGCGACCCATGGCGAACCGAGCACCCGCAACGCCCATCCCCACGTCTCCAATGATTGCGTCGCATTGGTGCATAACGGAATCATCGAGAACCACAATAAGCTCCGCTTGCGGCAGAGCGAAAAAGGCTATCAGTTCACCTCCGACACCGATACCGAAGTCGCGGTTCACCAGATATACGACCACATAAAGACCGGGAAAGACTTGCTTACCGCGGTGCTTGACACCGCGCAAGAGCTCGAGGGCGCGTTTGCCCTCGGCGTCATTAGCGCATCGGAACCCGACCGGCTCATTGCTGCGAGGCGCGGCAGCCCGCTCGTCATCGGAATAGGTATCGGAGAAACTTTCATCGCCTCCGATGTTTTCGCGCTCCTGCCGGTGACCCCGAGGTTTATTTTTTTGGAGGAAGGCGATGTTGCGGACATCCGGCGCGACAGCGTCGCGATTTATGATGCCGGGCGCCGGCCCGTCGAACGGCCGATTTCCATCTCGCAACTTTCCGCCGATGCCGCTGACAAGGCAGGCTACCGGCATTACATGTTAAAGGAGATTTTCACCCAAGCGCGGGCGGTGGCCGACACCTTAGAGGGCAGAACCCAAGAAGGCAGGGTCGTCGAGGACGCATTTGGTTTCGGGGCGCATGCTGTTTTCGACCAGGTGCGCGCGGTCCAAGTCATTGCCTGCGGAACGAGCTTCCATGCTGGTCTCGTCACCCGCTACTGGATGGAAGGGGTCGCCGGCATCCCGTGCAGCGTCGAGATAGCGAGTGAATTCCGCTATCGCAAGTCCGTGGTGCAGCCGGGCACATTATTCGTCGCGATCTCGCAATCGGGAGAAACGGCCGACACATTGGCCGCGTTACGACTCGCGAAATCCTCAGGATATTTGGATACCTTGGCGATTTGCAATGTCCCCGAAAGCTCGCTCACGCGCGAAGCCGGCCTCGTCTTCTTAACGCGGGCGGGCCCCGAAATCGGCGTGGCCTCAACGAAGGCATTCACGACCCAGCTTACGGCCATGCTGCTCCTGGTGGTCGCGCTCGGTCGGCGGCGCGGTTTGGATGCAGCGGCCGAGAAAGCGTTGGTGGCAACGATAGAAAGCCTGCCCGGGAAGCTGAACCAGGCATTACTGCTCAACGATCGGGTTAAGCAGTTGTCCGAGCAGTTCGCGGATAAACATCATGCCTTGTATTTAGGCCGTGGCGCGATGTATCCAGTCGCGATGGAAGGTGCCCTCAAGCTGAAAGAAATTTCTTATATTCACGCCGAGGCCTATCCGGCCGGCGAATTAAAGCACGGGCCCTTGGCGCTGGTGGACGAAGATATGCCGGTCATCGCCGTCGCGCCAAACAACGAATTACTGGAAAAGCTGAAATCGAATTTGGAGGAAGTCAGGGCACGAAAGGGCAAGCTTTATGTCTTTGCCGATCCGAGTATCGGAATGCAAAGCGCCAACAACGTCGTTGCCATCGAAGCGGTTTCCGTCGATGACCTCATCGCCCCAATTGTCTATACGGTACCGTTGCAACTGCTTGCCTATCACGTCGCCGTGCTTAAAGGGGCCGACATCGATCAACCGCGTAATCTCGCTAAATCCGTGACCGTGGAATAAAAGCGGTAGGATGGCTGAGCCGACGAAGTCTATGCAATATCGCGTTCTTCTCGTAGACGACGATCGGGACATGATCTCGCTGTTATCCTCGTGGCTGAAGGATGCGGGTTTCGAGGTCGATCCCGTGATGTCGGGAAGCGAAGCGATGGCTCGCATCGATGTTATTCGTCCTCATCTGATAATCACTGATCTCGTGATGCAGGGTATGGATGGCATGACCTTGCTTTCGAAGATCCACCGCCAGAACCCGCTGATGCCAGTGATCATGCTGAGCGGCAAGGCGCAAATCGCCGATGCCGTTAAAGCCATGCACCTCGGGATCGCGGAGTTTCTGACCAAACCTATCGCCAAGGAAGAGCTCGTGGCCCGCGTACGGCATACGCTACGGCTCGCGGCCGGCGAGTCGGACTCCGGTTTGAATTTCGGCAAGGAAATAATATATCGCAGCGCGAAGATCACTCAGCTCTTAGAACAAGCGAAACTCCTCGCCGCGACCGACGTTACGATCTTGATCACCGGCGCCACGGGCACCGGCAAGGAAGTGCTGGCCAAGGCCATTCACGAGGGCAGTGCGCGCAAGGAACAGCCCTTTGTCGCGATCAACTGTGCCGCCATTCCCGAGCAACTCCTCGAGTCGGAGTTATTTGGACATGAGAAAGGTGCGTTTACGGGCGCGCAAACGAAACATGAGGGGCTGTTTCAAGCGGCCAATGGAGGCACGATTTTTCTGGACGAAGTCGGCGACATGCCTTTGGGCTTGCAAGTGAAGCTGCTGCGCGTGTTGCAAGACTTCGCGGTTCGCCCCGTGGGATCGGTCCGCGGGATCCCCGTCAATGTTCGCGTGATCTCCGCGACCAACACGGATTTGGAACAAGGGGTCAAGTCCAGCCGGTTTCGGGAGGACCTGTATTACCGGCTGAACGTGGTACCGCTTCACCTACCCCCCTTAGCGGAGCGCCGCGAAGACATTCAGCCGCTTTTAAATCACTTCTTGGAACGTGTAGGCCAGCGCGACAATAAGAAACGGAAGCGCTTTGCACCGGAGGCGGTTGAATATTTAGCCTCGGCTCCGTGGCCCGGAAACATTCGGCAAATTATGAATGTCGTTGAATTATGCTGCGCCCTCACGAGTACCGATATTATCCCGCTGGCCATGGCGCAAAAGGCGCTGCGGGACCAGCCCACTCATGCTCAGACGTTAAAGGACGCCAAAGAGGATTTCGAGCGAAGTTATCTCGTGAGCGTCTTGCGGGTCACGAACGGCCACGTTTCCCACGCGGCGCGGCTCGCCGGACGCAATCGAACGGAATTCTACAAGCTGCTTAAACAGCATCATATCGAACCGGAGGAGTTTAGAACGTCGCGGCGAGCCTCAGAGGAAGATTAGGGTTGAGAGGTTAAGATCGAAAATAATGGCAACGAGAATTGTTCGCGTAGACCCAGAGCTGAAAGATCTTATCCCGGGCTTTTTGAATAATAGGCGGCAGGATGCATTGACGATTCGCGCAGCCTTAGCGCAAGAGGATATGGAAACGGTGCGGATCCTAGGTCATAGCATGAAAGGTTGCGGGGGCGGGTATGGCTTCAATGCCCTGAGTGAGCTTGGCGGGATTATAGAACGGGGCGCGCAGAACCGGGACAGCGAAGCGATAACGAACGCCGTGGACGAGTTACATGCCTACCTCGAACAGGTCGAGATCAGCTACGATTAATCCCGTGGAGGGGCGTTACCGCGTGAAGGAGGTGCGGCACGCGTCGCCGCCGTTGATATATGCCATAAGCACGATCTTCGGCGCGGCGTTTTCTTTGCTGCTTGTGATGTTAGCGTGGCAGAATGCGCTCGAGGCCGAGAAAAAGGAATTCGCTTTTGACTCGATACTGTTACGGGATACAGTCAAACTCAGCGCTTCGGCCGCTCATAACTCTCTTTACAATATCGCCGCGCTTGTGGAGGGGCTGGATGCCTCTGCGGTAGCCACATTACCCGCCTTTCTGAAATCGCTGCTCGCGCGTAATCCATTCATCGAATCAATTTCGTTTCATAGGAGCGGCGTTTCTCTAAATCACTCGCCGAAAGATATGGCGTTGAGACCGGATGCGAGCGGGGATCCTCCGCCCGCGGGCCCCACGATCTTGTGGGGTAGCGGCGGCGAGTTATACATCGGTCGAAACCCCGCGAAAGAAGCGCTCTACAACGATCAAATTCTCTCCGACCCGCGTTTTACGGATGCCCTGCGGGCGGCGGTCGACACCGGTATGGTGGTCCCTGGCCCCCCCGCCTCGGACACTGAGAGAATTCGTCCCTATACGCTCATCAAAGCGATCGGCGCCGGTCCGGCGCAGGGCGCCGGCGCGGACCAACGATCGAATACCGTGCCCGCCCCGTTTGTGGCTATCCTCGTGAATCCCGGCCATTTATTCAGCGAGTCCCTATTACGCGATGATGTTTCGGTAAGCTTGTATACGGAATCCCAGGGCGTCACGGGACGGCAACTCGTATTCGAGCAGCGCGGCGCCGTGGCGCCGGAAAACGCGAATTTTTCCATCGGCGCGTTCAAGGAAGAAACACTTGCGCAGTTTCCCTATTATTCGATGAAGTTGGTCGTGGAAAAGCAAGTGCTTTGGAGAGAGATCGACAAGGGATTGATCGCTACCGCCATCGTGCTAGGAATCGGTGTGACGACATTAATCGTAGCCCTCGCCCGGGCGAGGGAAATACAGGCGTGGGAGTTAAGCCGGCGGAATCAGGAAATCGAACGCCAGGTTAGCTTGCAAACCAAAGAGCTTGCCGTTACCCGTGATGCGGCCATCAAGGCATCCACGGTGAAAACCGAGT
Source organism: Pseudomonadota bacterium (assembly GCA_030859565.1). Lineage (NCBI taxonomy): Bacteria > Pseudomonadati > Pseudomonadota > Pseudomonadota bacterium. Next base: position 37,272 of record JALZJW010000008.1, on the reverse strand, counting down.
TTCTGGCAAGCATGAGCCATGAGATCCGGACGCCGCTGAACGCGATTATCGGCATGGGCGAGCTGCTCAGCGAGACGCCGCTGACGCGCGTGCAAAAACGCTATGTCGGCGTCTTCAAAAAGGCTGGAGAAGCATTGCTGGCGCTGGTAAACGAGATACTGGACCTCTCGAAGATCGAAGCCGGGCAGTTGGATCTCGAGGAAATCCCGTTCAATTTACGTACTTTGATCGAAGAAACAGTCGATATTCACGCGTTGAGAGCCGACGAGAAGAATCTCGAGTTGCTCTGTCACATCGGCACGGATGTTCCGGCCCAAGTGAAGGGCGACGCGGCGCGGCTGCGCCAGATCCTTTTAAACCTCGTCGGGAATGCAATCAAATTCACCCAAAAGGGCGAGGTAGTGGTCAAGGTCTCGCCTAATCCCGACATAAGCGATCCCTATCGGCTTTTATTCTCGGTAGAGGATACCGGGATCGGCATTCCCGCGGACAAAATCGACACGATCTTCGATAGCTTTTCCCAAGCTGATTCATCCACGACCCGACAGTACGGAGGGACGGGGCTCGGCCTCACGATTTCCAAGCGCTTGGTGGAGCTTATGGGTGGGCGGATACGTGCGGAGAGTGTCGAAGGAAAAGGTAGCGTTTTATCGTTCGCGATCACTCTGGGATCCGTCCCGGAACCCCAGGCTAGAATTGCTACGGATGCATTCTTTAGTCTTAAGGAGGTTCGTGTGCTCATCATCGATGATAATTCGACTAATCGACTGATCTTGCGCGAAGTACTGAGCGCTCAAGGCGCGTTGGTGAGCGAGGCCCACGGAGGCGCGGAGGGCATCAAGCTATTCCGGGAGGCGAGCCGCACGGGCCAAGATTACGCTGTCGTCATTACCGATTGTCGCATGCCGGAGGTCGATGGCTTCGCGGTGGTTGAGGCGTTGCGTACCGCGGGCGGATGGTGCAAAACGATACTAATGGTATCTTCCTCGCAACTTTCCAGTGATATGAGCACAGCCAGCGCGCTTGGGATCGGCGCCTACTTGATCAAGCCGGTAAAGTCCGTGGAGCTGATCAAAGCAATCAATGTCGCCATGCTAAAAACCTTAGACGAAACGCAAGACCACATCGTCACAACGCCGTCACTTGCACGGCGTGCGGAAAATTTACCTATCCTATTGGTGGAAGACACGCCCGATAACCGGCTGCTCATCAAAGCTTATCTGCGAAAAACGCCATACAAAATCGAGGAGGCTGAAAATGGGAGCGTGGCGCTCCAGAAGTTCAAGGCCCGCGCCTATGGTCTGGTATTGATGGATATCCAGATGCCGGTGATGGACGGTCACCAGGCAACGCGCGCCATGCGCGAGTGGGAAACGGAACAGGGCCGCGCTCCGACCCCGATTATCGCCCTGACGGCTCATGCCATAAAGCAGGAAATGGATAAGAGTATCACCGCGGGATGCACGGCGCATTTAATCAAACCGATTAAGAAGGAAACGTTGTTGCAAATCGTCCAGAAATGTTTGCCGGTGTCACCAGCGAGTTAGAGACCCCCGCGGCGACACCGCGAGAGGGAGATCAATACCTTAATCGGGCGGGAGGCGCGCCTGCCGATGTCTCGGGTCATGGCGTGAGAGTTGGTGAAAAAACCGTCGCGAGCGAAGGGAGGTCGCGTTCCGCCGGAGCGCAGGAACCGGAGTGTATATTGAAATACATGAGGATTCCGAGCACCGCCGGAACGCGAGATCCCGAGCGTAGTAGGTTTTTTCACAAACTCTGAGCCGCGGGCATCTTTAAGAAACGTTCTGCGCCGCGACCATGAAATAAAGCATAGGGATCGAAAACATCGTATTGAAGCGGCTCGCCAACATCGCCGTGCGCGCTGCCGCTTTTTTTTGCTCGTCGGACGCCTCGACCATGCCCAGGACCTTTCGCTGGTTAGGCCAGATGATCATCCACACATTGTAGGCCATAATGAGGCCCATCCACATGCCGATCCCGATGTAGGTGTCCCGGCCACCGGTCCCGATGCCGAGGATAAGGGCGTTGACGATATAACCGTTCATGATCGCTACCAGGAGCCCGGTCACGACCGTCGACAACGCGGCCCACCGGAACCAGAACAACGCCGTTGGCGCGATGACCTTGCTGATGGCGGGTTTGTGCTCATCGGGGATCTTGGGCATCGAGGGGATCTGCACGAAATTGAAGTACCACAGGAGCCCGATCCACATCACGCCGGAAATCACATGCAGCCACCGGAATAAGAAGGTAAACCATGCGTACGACGCCTCGACGGCGCCGACCGCGAGGGCTAAAACCGTGACCAGGACGGCCCCAAAGATAAGCGTTCGTTCGAGCTTATCTAAACCGACTTTGGCCAGCGTATCGAAGATTTTCACCATAATAGCGTTCATGAGTTGCCTCCCCTTTTATTATTCCAAACCCACCGGATCCACACTACGTCAAGAAGGAGCGGATATCAATAACTCCAAGGAGTTATACCCGAGATCCCCAGGCCAGTAAGAGTTCGCGCGTGTCACCGGTTCGGCATCGGTCGCGCGCCCCGCGTGTACACTATAAACCATGGATCCGATGAACCAAGGCATACGCTACCCGCCGAACCGGGCTCGTGACGCGTTGCATCGCGTGCTGTTCGGTCTCGTCGCGGCGCCCGGTCCCAGCTTTCAGGACTGGATCCTGCGTCATTTCTTCGAACGCCTCTACCGGCGGCCCAACCCCTGGTCTTACGAGGGTTCACCGTATCAAAACCACAAATGCGGCCAGGCGCTCGCGCGGATCCCACAGAACGCCTACGGGCGGGTGTTAGAGGTCGGGTGCGGGGAAGGGGCGTTCTCCGAGCGACTCCTTGCGGAGCGCGACGTGCGTGAGTTTATCGGCGTGGACATCTCCACGCGCGCAATCGTTCGGGCGCAGAGCCGCTGTTCCCGGCACGAAAACGCGCGCTTCGACGCGGAAAACATCTTCTCGGCGCGTCTCCCGGCCGCGTTTGACCTCATCGTCGTCTGCGAGGTCCTCTACTACCTCGGCGGATCGGCGCCGGATCTCGCGGCGCTGCTCATCCCGATGCTGTCTCCCCGCGGCCGCTTGCTCTTGGTGCATCTTTGGCCCGAGGCCGAACAGTTGCACCGCGCTTTCCTTGCGAGTGGCGATCTGAGCGTGCTCGATGAGCTCATCGATCGGCACAGCGTGCGGCCGTTCTGTGTTTCTCTACTGGGGAGGGGACCTTGAATTAAGCGCGATCGCGTTCAGTTTACCGCCTCCGCGGGCTTCGCCGCGGCGCCTTTCCGGATGGTGGCCACCGTAATGACAAGGATGCTCAGGAGCATCGCCCCGATACCGATTATTTTGATCGCGGGAAACTCTTCGCCAAACACACCGTAACCGGCCAACAACGTCACCGGCCGTTGGGTAATGATCACCAAGGGCACGCTGACCGAGACATCACCGTGCGCCAAGGCGATCTGCATGAAGATAAAGCCGATGAGGCTGAATATGACGATGAATAGGACAGGCCAAAGGGTGATAAACGCGCTGAGACTTTCCCAGGAGGTGATCGAAAAATAGCCGAGCTGCGAGGCGATCAGATTGGTATTCACCTTGAGAAACATTTCGACGTTTCCGAAAGCGATCCCGGCGCAAGTGGCGAAATAGATTTCATGGATCGGGCGCTCGTCCCGCAGCGCCGCCGCCACTAGAGCGATGATCGCGATCAACGACAGCCCGGTGACGACACCCAGTGGTAATAGGAAGGTTTCGTGGCCTGTCGATGGATTGCTGACAAAGAGCAGGATGACCGTACCCAAGATCGCGGTGATCACACCGATCCATTGCTCCCGGGAGAGAATTTCCTGCAGGAACAGATAACCTAGGATCAGCGTAAAGACATAGGCAAAGTTCAGGAGCGGGTAGACCAGCGTGATATCCGCCAACGACTGGATCTCGATGATGATCAGGTTGGCGCTTGCCCCCGCCAGCCAACCCGCGAGCCAGTACTTGTTGCGGATTGCCGCCCGCGCCTTTTGTTTCCAGCTCGCGCCCTGCGGCAGCTCACGTTGGAGCGCATACTTGCAAAGCACCGCGCTCGCCCCGTACAGGACGCAACAAAAGATCACGATCGCTCCGTATAGAAACATTTATACTTCGGTTCTTTGAGTCCGCGCGGACTGCGCAAGCGCTTACCCGTTCGATGATGACACCAATCCGCGCCGATTGTAACCCTGTAGGATAAAAGTGAGGCTGCGATGAAAAACGCTGAGGCCGCTGGCGTCGATACGACGGCCTTGGCCCACCAGGTCGGGAAAAAGCTCGCCATGCACATCGGCGCGCTGGTTAGCCTGGCAATCGTCACGCTTGCCCTCTGGGTCTTGTATCACACCCTGCACGAGATCCATCTCCGTGACGTCATTAATAGCTTCAACGAACTCCCGGCTGCATCGATCCTCTTAGCGTTCCTGATCACCGCGGTAAGCTACTTCGTCGTCACCGGCTACGACGTTCTCGCATTGCACCATCTCCAAAGGCCCTTACCGTACTGGCGCGCAGCGCTCGCCTCGTTCCTCGCCTCGGCGTTTGGCAATAACGTCGGGTTCACCATGCTCACCGGCGGCTCGATAAGGTATCGGATCTATTCGCAAGCGGGGCTCTCGGCGATCGAGATCGCCGGCGTCACCACCATGTGCTCCCTGACCACCGTGATGGGGATGGTCTTTATCTTCGCGGTGTCGCTGCTGTTTGCGAGCGGGGACGTCAGCGACACCGCGCTTCAACTCCCGCCGGGCGTGCGCCGCTACGTGGGCTTTTCCATCATGGCCGTGATACTGGGGTATTTAATCGTGTCCGCCCTACGCCCGATCACATTCACGACCGAGAATTGGTCGCTGCGGCTCCCGACCGCCAAGACCGCCTTGGCGCAAGGCGGGCTCGCGACGTTCGACCTGCTCCTCGTCGGCACCCTGATTTATACCCTGCTGCCAACGCATGCGGGAACCGACTTTATTAGCTTTTTAGGCATCTTCGCGCTCGCCCTGATGGCCGGTAGCATGAGCAACGTCCCGGGCGGCATCGGGGTGTTCGAGACCGTACTGCTGCTCGGTCTTCCCGAGATCCCACCCGCCGCGCTGCTAGGTTCCGTGCTCTTGTTCCGATGCGTATATTACCTCTCGCCCTTGAGCCTCGCGGCCATCCTGTTCGCCGCCTACGAGCTGGTTTTGCGGCGCGCCCGCATCCTTCGCATCCACGGTGCCGCCACCGATTGGCTGGCGGAAATTGGTCCTCAGATCATGAGCGTAATTATCGTTTTCGCCGGCGTCGTGCTGCTTTTTTCGGGCGCCATACCCACCTACGGCGAGCGACTACGCATCCTGCGTGACTCCGTACCGCTTGGCATTGTCGAGTTCGCCCATCTCGTCGCTAGCGCCGCAGGGGTTGGGCTCATTATCCTCGCGCGCGGCATTTCCCGGCGCTTGTCCAGGGCCTATGGTCTCTCGGCGCTACTGCTCGGGATCGGGATCCCAGCCGTCCTGCTTAAGGGCTTGGACTACCAGGAAGCGGCCATTCTCGCTACCGTCCTCATCGTGCTGCTGCCCACGCGCAGGGCGTTTCAGCGTCGCGCCTCCCTGTTTAGCCAAGGGTTTACCGTGGGATGGGTCTCCGCGCTAACGGCGATCCTAGCGGTCACGATTTGGCTCGGGCTCTTCAATTTTAAGCACCTTACCTACTCCCACGAGCTTTGGTTGCAATTCGCCTACGATGCCGATCTGTCGCGCTTCCTGCGCGCTATGTTCGTCGTCTTCTGGATCACGGGCGGCGTCATGCTTGTTAACCTAGTTCGCCCGGACCCGGTACCCGAGCCTCCACATGATCTCGACAAAGCCCGGCGCATCGTGCGAAAAGACCCCGATACGCGGGCGAACATCGCCCTTCTCGGCGACAAGCGTTTGCTTTTCAGCCACTCAGGAAATGCCTTCATCATGTACCAGGTCCAAGGCAAAAGCTGGGTCGCCTTGGGGGACCCCGTGGGCGCACCGGAAGAGCGGTCGCGGTTGATCTGGGCCTACCGCGAGCTATGTGACCGCTACGGCGGCTGGCCCGTGTTTTACTTGGTGGATGCCGCCAACCTTTCCCTGTACGTCGACCTCGGACTCTCGCTCCTCAAGCTCGGCGATGAGGCTCGGGTACGCTTGGATGAATTTTCACCCCTCAACGTCGCCAGCGCCCAATTGCGTGAGGTACACCGCAAGGTTCGCGAGCAAGGCATGCGCTTCGAGATGGTGCGCTCCGCCTATGTCGCTCCGCTGCTCCCGGAACTCAAAGAGGTCTCCGAGGCTTGGCTGCACGAAAAGCAAGCCCGTGAACAGGGCTTCTCTAAGGGATATTTCGACGAGGGTTACATTGGCCGGCTTCCCATCGCCGTGGTCCGCGCTGGGCAGCGCATCGTCGCCTTCGCTATCTTGTGGGCCAGCCGCAACAAAGAGGAACTGGCGCTCGACCTTATGCGTTACCATCCCGATGCCCCGGCCGGGATCATGGATTATCTTTTAGTCGAGCTCATGCTCGGCGGCAAGGCGCAAGCTTATCGCTGGTTCAACCTCGGGATTGCCCCGCTCTCAAGCCTCGACGCACACCCCCTCGCGCCGCTTTGGCAGCGCATCGGCAAGCTCATGTACCGGCAGAGCGAGCACTTCCAGAACATCGAAAGCCTGCGCCGTTACGAAGAGAACTTCAAACCCGTATGGCGCCCAAAATACCTCGCCTCGCCGGGAGGTTTCAATCTGCCAAGGATCCTCAGGGACATCGGGCACTTGATCGCGGGCGGTCGAAGCGCGTAGCCGGACGCTAGATTCGGCATGAGAAACTACAAGATTGCGCTGGTGAGTGACTGGTACTACCCGCGGGTGGGCGGTATCGAGTACGCGATCGACGCGCTCGGCCGTGGGCTTGTCGCGCTGGGTCACGAGGTACACATCATCGCGCGGCTTTACGGCCGCGCCTCGGCAAATGAGGCCAGTAACGGCCTTCCGATTGTAAGGCTGGAGGGTTGTCCGGTATCGGAACATCTCTTGGCTCCGCGGGGATATAGATCGCTGCGAGAAACCTTGCGCGCGGGGGAATTCGATATTATTCATGGTCACGGCCTCGACTCGCCGATGGCGATGGTGTCGCTCACTATCGCCGCCAAGCTCGGGATCCCGAGCATTATCACCAGCCATTCGCTGTTGGGAGACTCGCTGTTACAACGCGCCCTCGCAGCGGGCGCCAATATCTTTCTCCGGCCTGCACAAGCGATCATTGCCGTAAGCTCTCCCGTCGAGCGCCAGGCACGGGCGATGTTCAGGGGCGCGGTCTTTCGCATCCCGAACGGCATCGACACGAGATCCCCCAACGGAGCGCTGGAACCCATCGCCCTGCCCCAAGGCCATGGGCCGGTCGTCGCCACGGTGGCGCGGATGAATAAACGCAAAGGCGTTCAGGATCTCATCGCCGTCGCCACGATATTAGTACCAAAACACCCGGACCTCCTGTTCCTCATGGTCGGCGACGGCCCGCTGCGACTCCGCCTCGAACAAGGGATCCAGGCGTCAGGGCTCGGCCGGCATTTCCTGTTTACCGGTGGCGTTTCCCGCGCGACCGTGTTACACCTTTTGGGTCAGTCCGATGTCTTCGTCTCGCCTTCGCCGCGCGAGGCCTTCGGGATCTGCGTGCTCGAGGCGTTTCTGAAAAAGGTCCCGGTCGTCGCCCGGGGAAACACCGGGGTTTCAGACATCATTTGCCACGAGCGGACGGGCTTCCTTGCCGACGACGTGGCCGGCATTGCACGCTATATTGATGCGCTCATCCAGGACCCGGAACTGCGTTCGGCCGTCGCTCATCGAGCTCACGAAGAACTCAACAAATACCGGTGGAACACGGTCGCCAGGCAGGTCGAGGATGTCTATGAGTTTGTGAAAAAACCGTCGCGAGCGAAGGGAGGTCGCGTTCCGCCGGAGCGCAGGAACCGGAGTGTATATTGAAATACATGAGGATTCCGAGCGCCGCCGGAACGCGAGATCCCGAGCGTAGTAGGTTTTTCACAAACTCTATGCGCATGCCACCCGTGAAACGCGCCGTTATTTCGGTTGACGTAGAGCAAGACTGTCCGCCGTTCCTCGATTCGATGCGCGGCGTCGAGCAGGGCTTGCCGCGGCTACTCGCGATGTTCGCGGCCGAAGGCGTATCGGCAACGTTCTTTTCCACCGGCCGGATCGCCGAGCTATATCCCGAGCGCATCAGGGATATCTGCGCCGGGGGCCATGAGGTGGGCGGTCACGGCTATTCACACCGGCGCTTCGATCACATGGACGATGCCGAAGCAAGGACCGATCTGGCAAAGACTCGACAGGCGCTCGATCCTTTCAATTCGCGGTTAACTTCCTTCCGTGCGCCCAATCTGCAACTGCCCGCACGCTATGTGCCGTTACTGAGCGCCCACGGCTTCGGTATCGATTCATCGCTGGCCGCTTACAAACCCCCTTTCGCGCGCACAACCGTGGTCGCAAACGGCATCACGCGCGTTCCCGTGTCCGTGACCTCCTCCGTACTGCGGCTACCGCTACCACTCGTCAAGGCCGTGCTTGGGCGGGCGCGCGACCCGGTGCTGTTCGTGCATCCCTGGGAGTTCGTCGATATGTCTGGGACGGGGATCCGCCTCGATTGCCGCTTCAATACCGGCGAGCCGGCGCTCGCAAACCTAAGTGCGATCATTCGCTGGCTCAAAAAGACCGGCTACCGATTCCTGACCTTAAGCGAGCTTGCATCCGCGCAGACCACGCGGGGTGGATCAGAAGGGTAAATACGCGAGCGTATCACCGAGGCGCCGGCTTAAAGCGTAACCACGGCCCGCCAGCATCGCCTCGCACCGTTTTCGTTCCACCCGGCGCATATATTCGTGCTCATAAAGCAGCACCCGCGGCCGCACGCTTTCAAAATCGATCTGCCGGAGGATTTCGTGGTCGTGACCTTCGGTATCGATGCTCAAAACATCGACCCGGGTAACGGCATGTTTCCGCAGTAAGGAACTCAAGGTGACGCAGTGCACGATCTCCTCGACAATGTAGCGTTCGAGGTCGGGGATCGCCCAGCGGTGGGACAGCAGCACCTCGCGATGAAAGCTCCCCAAGCCCGCGCACCACTGGGGCAAATAATCACAATCCTCCCGGATGCGAAATAACGCCCGTTGCTCTTCACGGTCCGAAATAGCGGCGTTCTCAAAGATGAGGTTCGGGTGAGCGCGATAGTTTTCTTGGAGCGTTGCGAAATAACACCGTGCCGGCTCGACCAATAACCCCGGCCAGCGGTAACGCCGCACGTAGTGGTAGAGAGGGTCGTAGATCACGCCGTCGTTGGCCCCGATCTGGACAAAAAACAAATCCGGAATGGTAGCGCCGCAGTAGTTCATCACCTTGCGCAAGGTCGGCCACGGCGGCAGACGGCATAAGAGGTCGAATAACTTGACCAAGCCCAAGCGAAGCTTGAGCCTAGCGTCGAGCGGCGGCACGCTAAGGGCCGGCGGCACGGGCAAGCAAGCGACGGTAAACCAGCAGCGTCCTTTGCCCGGCCGTCCACAGCGTCGCTAAGGCGAGAAGATAAATCACTTCGACCAAGAGGCCCGAGAGGAGGCCGATGACCAGCAAGATCACCCGCTCCGGCCGCGTGACTAACCCTTCCGCGCATGCAATCCCCAAGATTTCCGCACGCGAGCGGACATAACTCGTCATCATCCCGCCGAACATCGCGATGAATACGGCGGTGGCCGCGAGTGCGCGGCCTTCCAGCGCGAATTGATACGCGATCGCCGCGAACATGCTCGCTTCCCCGACGCGATCGAGGAGCGAGTCGAGGAACCCGCCCAGTTCGGTCACCCGGCCCGTGATCCGCGCGAGCATACCATCAACCATATCGAACGAGCCGGCGCCCCAGAAAAGCAGACCGGCGGCCACCGGGTATCCAAGCAAGAACACCCAGCTCGAGACAATCGTTACCAGGCAACTGGCGAACGTCACTTGGTTCGGCGACACGCCGCAGCGCGCTAATCCATGTGCCACCGCATCCGCCAAGGCGAGCACCCCGCGCTTCGGATAACTGCCTATCAGCAGAGCGAGCCGCCATCCTCTTGTGAGCGCTGGGATCATGCTTGCAGCACCAAGCGTAATCGAAGGTGACAACTTTCTCCACGCTAGCGTGGAAGGCCGGGGGGATCCCTAAGCGATGGCCGCCGGAACCTCCCGCCGCGTCTGATCGGAAAGCTCATGCGGATCGCGAAAACCGCCTTTGATGAAGGCTTCCGTCATCCGAAAGGCCTCGTCATCCTGGATCTGAAATGGCGGGTGTTTGTAAAAAAAGGCCGCGGGCGCGTGCAACACCCCAGATTGGCCTCGCTCCAGCGCCAGTTTGGCGCAACGAATGGCGTCGATGGCGACCCCCGCGGAGTTCGGCGAGTCTTCCACCGATAGCCTTAACTCGATATTTACCGGGACATCCCCGAAGATCCGGCCTTCCATCCGGACGAAGCACACCTTGTTATCTTTCTGCCAGGGGACGAAGTCACTCGGACCGATATGGATGTTCTCGTCGGATAATCTCTCCCCCGCGACCGATTGGACCGCCTCGGTTTTCGAGCGCCTTTTCGATTTCACCCGGGCACGGTTCAGCATATTGAGGAAATCCGTATTACCGCCGGTATTGAGCTGGTAGGTGCGCTCCAGCTTCACGCCGCGTTTACGGAAGAGATCCGTGAGCACGCGGTGGGTGATGGTTGCTCCCAACTGGGATTTGATATCGTCGCCGATAAGCGGCAGCCGGGCTTCGTAAAAGCGGCGCGCCCATACCGGATCACTGGCTATAAAAACAGGAATATTGTTGACCAAGGCCAAGCCCGCCTTCAAGGCGCAACCGGCATAAAAGCGTGTCGCGTCCTCGGAACCGACCGGCAGGTAGTTGACCAGTATCTCGGCGCCTGACTCCGATAATGCGCGCACGACTTCCTCTTCGCTCGGCTCGGGCGCAAGGGCCGTGACGAAGCTATGCCGCTCATCGTAATCGTGCATGTGCTCGGATACCCCATCGAGCACGCGGCCCATGCGCACCGTGACACCGGCTCTGGCGATGTCCCGATGAAACACCTGTGTACAGTTCGGCGGCGCAAAGATCGCTTGCGCGAGGTCCTGGCCCACTTTACGCCTATCGATATCGAATGCCGCGACCACCTCGAGATCCCGCGGGAGGTACCCGCCGATGTCCCAGTGCATTAAGCCGACGGCCTCCTCCGGATTTTTCTCCGCATAGTAATGAATACCCTGGATCAGCGAAGAGGCGCAATTTCCAATGCCCACGACGGCCAGCTTGACCTTTTTGTTGTTCATTATTCGTTACCCCTATAGCCAGACTCAGCGCTAAACTAAAGTGCGTCGATGGTGACTTTAGGCGCCCTTCGGGGGTAAAGCAAGCGTGCGGAAATCAATATACTTCGCGGGCGGGGTATGAACCCCGCCCTTGACCAAAGGGGAGAGCTGCGCTTCTCCCCTTTGGAAACCCCATCGCTAACGTACCCGCGACAAGACCGCGGGGTATGCGTTTAATAAGAGCGCGGGACTCTACTGCAGTCCACTAGAGGGACTATGCAGGCAAATCATGCGGCTCCTGGTTCTTTGCCGAGGGCGATTCCGGAGCGGCGCTCCTCCAGCATGCGCTTGACGTAGTGGGCGGATTCTGCCGCGGCGCGCTCCGGGCGCCTGCCGCGGGCGTGGATACCGCAAACTGCGGTAGTGCAGGAATGATCGAGCCCCGGATCCCACCGCGAGCGGCCGGCCGCATCGCGGCCATAGGTCAAGTAGACGGAAAGTGTATCGAGGCCGGTCCCGGGACGCTCCCCGATAAAATGCACGATCACGTCCGCATCGATCAGGGCTCCGATATGGTATCCGGCCCGCACCCGCCCATCGGTCACGACGATATCGATTGCGCCTAAGCGGCAATCGGCGAGAGCGTGCCTAAAGGCAGGCAGGACGGCGCGCAGGTTTTCGTTGACCGCGTTGGCATTGAGCCCATCGGAAATCACGACTTGCACCTGCGGCTTGCGGTAAGGATACAACGAGCGCACGGCCGCGGTATCCACGGCCCGGATACGTTCGCCGGCGCCCGGGTGGGCGATGTAGTCGTCGCGGTTTTCGGCCGCGGACCGCACCCGGAGACGGCGCGGGCACACATCGCCGATCACGGCATCCGCCAAGCGCGCGTAGAGCGCGTTGCGGGCGTGTGTGTAGATCTCATCCAGCCGTGTCTGAACCTCGGGCGGCGCGGCATACGCTCCGGCATAGCCGTATCCGAGATCGAAGCCCTTTTGTTGCATTGCCGCAATCCGCTTGCGGCCTTCCTCGCACAGCAATTCCCTCTCCCGGGTGTCACCGCCGACCTGGCGGTAGGACGCATAGAGATCGACCGTAGCCTCGGCCGGCGGCCGGACCTCACCGGCCTCCGACATGACACCGAGATCGGTCAACCGATGCCGCATCTTGGTCGTGATGCGGCGGCCGCATAACTCTCTCAAGCGCGGGTGTTCGCGAAAGGACGTGGTCATATAACCCAGCATCGGATCCGCATTCCCTGCCACCGCCATCAGATAGGCGGGGGCGGCCTCGGCGACGATGGACTGAGTCAGACTGTGCAATTGCGCCGGGTCGACGCCCATGTGAAAGGTCGAGCACACATCCAGGCCCATCGTCAACCCGTGGAGCTTCGCCATGACCGTGTCTTCGAGGCAGGTCCGGCGGAGCTGGTCCGGGCCTCGAAATACCTCGGGCCCGATGAATCCGGCCACGTCGTTCACGATCATCCATGCCGGTCGATCCGGAAAACGCTTGCGTAACGCCTGCCCAATGACCCGGGCGACGCCGTAGGTGCGGGCTTCCAAGGTCACCATGTCGATGCCTTCGGCGGCGCCATTGGTAACCTCCGATCCCTGACCCGTCTCGAAATACAGGCCATCGAACCCGAAGGCGAGATCGGCGATCCCATCGACATCCAACCCGACCATGCCGAGCAAGGCCTTGGACGTACCCGCAAGGCTCTGAAACCCCACGTCCACGCGCGTCCGCCGGCGCGCCTCGGTCTGCTTCACGATATCGGAGAGCACGCAGTAGCGCGTCGGCAGCTCCAGCCGGTCCACCACGCTTTGCAGCAGGCGTTCCAAGCGCACGATGGTCTCGACATCATCACTCGCCGGGTTCAATCCTATGATCACATCACCGCAACCGTAGCACAGTCCTTCGAGGATGGAGAACAAGATCTCTTCGTCGTCATCGCCCGGGCTGTTGGGCTGGATGCGGGCGCCGAAATGCTCCGGCGCCCCGACCGCGACGCCCTCTGCGGGCCCCGTACCTGGCAGAGGATTAAACAATCGTTTGGCGATATGAGAAAGCTCGGCATTGCCCATCAGCTTGACGACTGCCGCGATCATCTCGCTGCTCAAGCGCGCGCCGTACTCCCGGGCCCAGCGCGGCCCCGCGGGCGCCAATAAGCTGTCCTTAACCTGATTGAGCGTGAGATGTGCGATGTCGCCGGGAACGGGCTTCAAGGTCCGCGACAGCGATTCGCTGACGGCATCCTCGACCAGCACGGTCGCGGCCAGGGTCCGCAGCTTGACGGCGCCGAGTGCCCGGCGAGCTTCCGAGCGCACGGCGTTATCACGGGTTCCGCCGACCGGAAGATCCCCTTCCTTGAACTCATTCGCGAGCACGAAGAGTTTTTGCAGCGTTTGGCCATCCACGTGCGGGGCCGAATCACTCCCGATCTCGGTGCACGCTGCCGGGGGAAAAAGCCGGAACGCATACCGCCATGTATTCGGCCCCCCCGGGCGTGCTGTACTGGACCCACTCCCCGGCCGGAGCGATCACGGCCTGCCCGCCGTTGACCTCAATGATGCCGCTTTTTGTCGTAACGCGCAGGCTCCCCCGCAGCACCACGGTGTATTCATCAAATTCGGGTGTTTGGCCCGGCTCGACCCACCCCGAGGGGCTTACCATTCTGGCGATGCTGATACCGCCGGCGCCGGTGCTCACGCGGCCGACGAACTCTTCGATCCGCTTCGGCATACTGCCGGCGCTTTGAACGATGGCCGGAGCATCGATGCGCTTTACCACCCACTCCTCCGGCCCATGACGATTGGATGGCCAGAGAAGCGTGCGTTTAGCGGCACAAAACAACGCACCGCGCCGCAACGCCCGGATAAAGGCGCATCATTTACCCGGCGACCGATTAGAATCGCTTGGGTCTCCTGGGACGATCATCGGTTTTCGGTCTGGCCACATTGACCGTGATATTTCTTCCACTGAGCATCGACCCATTGAGCTCTTTAATGGCTTTCTCAGCTTCCGCTTGGATGGGCATCTCGACGAATGCGAAGCCCTTGGACTGACTGCTGAATTTGTCCGTGATGATCTTAGCTGACTCGACTTGGCCGAATGCGGCAAACGCGTTACGCAGTTCATCGTCCGTGACCCGATACGACAAGTTACCGACATAAATATTCATAATCTATTCATCCCCGAAAATGCGCTATTGACCTAGGAACGCCAGAGCTCAACTAATAGCACAAAATTTGAGCACTGACTCTCAATGCACTGATGAGTACCGTGTGGTTGGCACTCGGTACATCCAAAACTGTCGGCGTGTCTAACGGGTCCACGAAATATGCAGCGAAGTTCGCTGAACGGGCGAGGTCGTTTGAAGTGTCAGAAAGCCGTAGTCACTAAGCAGGCATCGTCGATTCAAGGGGCATACCTTTCGCTTCGCTCGATAGCCACCTTGGGAACGTAGTATAGCGCTTTTTTTTACCGTGGTAGATAGGGATCACAACGCATCAAGGAAGCTCTTGGGTTCTACGCAGTTCCTTGGCGATCATACGCGCGAGATGCTTGTTCCGCGCATCGCGTAATGCAAGCTCCGCGCCCGTCCTGATCATGGCCATGGTCAGGCTGCCGGCCAGTAATAGCAGCAGCATCGCGATCCCCCAAGCGAGAAAATACGAAAGCCTCAAGGCGTCCGGCGCGCGCGACTCCTTCGCGGGCGCCTCGTCCGAGGCCGCCGTGTACGAGGCCAGCACCCGATCCAGATGCGATCCGGATTCAACCGCTGTCGCCAGGACCTCGATGCGGTGAGGCATGCGGTAAAGATTCCAGGCTTCGATGACCACCTTAAGTCCTATCCACAGACCCGCAATCACTAGCACGACACCCAACAGCCGCACAAAGATGTCGATGTATTGAG
Source organism: Pseudomonadota bacterium (assembly GCA_030859565.1). Taxonomy (NCBI): domain Bacteria; kingdom Pseudomonadati; phylum Pseudomonadota; species Pseudomonadota bacterium. Next base: position 21,951 of record JALZJW010000008.1, on the reverse strand, counting down.
TTGTCGCCGAGGCGAATTGTGACTCCTCGGGCAACTCCTGCGGAGTGTATGGCATCGGGCGTTTAGAGGGTCGGACTGGCCAGATTTTATCGGCTTCTATTCGCACGGGAATGCTGCGCTAGTGTAGTGTCTCGTAAATAACTGGTCGCGTTTGCCCCGTCATTCCGGGCGAAGGTGCGAAGCGCCGGAGACCCGGAATCCACAAAAGACGTTGGATTCCCGCTTTCGCGGGAATGACGAAGGGGGTATCGACAGAGTGGTGACTGTCTATTTCAGAGACAATACACTAGTACGTTATTCACCATTCGGTCTAACCGCCAGTATCGAGAAGAAGATCGTCGCAAGCCGGCATCATCGATCAAGATCTCAGCGCCGTCAATTGGACATTCGGGGCGTCCCCGCAAGCCGGTTCGCTCCACTGACCCATAAATTCCGCGGAAGAGTCGGAAATACTTTTCCCGGGCGAGTACGTCGCGGTAGTATCACGCTATTTCCAAGGCCAGAAAGACTATGACAGCTAAAAACGCCTTTTACGCACAATCCGGTGGGGTCACCGCCGTCATCAACGCCAGCGCCTGTGGGCTCATCCAAACCGCACGCCGACATCCCGAGCGCATCGCCAAAGTCTACGCCGGACGCAATGGAATCATCGGCGCTCTGACCGAGGACCTCATCGATACCTCCAAGGAGTCGGATGAGGCCATCGCCGCGCTCCGCCACACCCCCGCCGGCGCGTTTGGCTCCTGCCGCTATAAGCTTAAGGGTTTGGAGAAGAACCGCGCGGAATACGAGCGGCTCATCGAGATCTGCAAGGCCCACGGCATCGGTTATTTTTTCTATAACGGCGGCGGGGATTCACAAGACACCTCAAACAAGATCGCACAAATGGCGGCTGCGGCCGGCTATCCCCTCGCCTGCATCGGCATCCCCAAAACCGTCGATAACGATCTGCCGGTCACCGATGCCTGCCCGGGCTTCGGATCGGTGGCCAAATACGTAGCGGTCTCGGTGCGCGAGGCGGCATTCGATGTTGCTTCGATGGCCAAGACCTCGACCAAGGTGTTCATCCTGGAGGTCATGGGGCGGCACGCGGGCTGGATCGCGGCCGCGGGCGGATTGGCACAGGAGCGGCCGACCGATCCCCCGCATATCATCTTGTTCCCGGAGATCCCTTTCGATGAGGCGGGATTCTTGACGCGTGTCAAAAACGCCGTCGACACCGAGGGCTATTGCGTCATCGTGGTCTCCGAAGGACTGAAAAACGCGGCCGGGGAATTTCTATCCGAAGCCGGGACCCGTGATGCCTTCGGCCATGCGCAACTCGGCGGGGTCGCGCCGGTCATCGCGGGATTGGTAAAGACGGGCCTGGGGTACAAATACCACTGGGCGGTCGCGGATTATCTTCAACGCGCGGCGCGCCATATCGCCTCGAAAACCGATGTCGAACAAGCGTATGCCCTGGGGCGGGCCGCGGTCGAATTCGCGCTCGCCGGGAAGAACGCCGTCCTGCCGATCATCGTGCGCAAGTCCGATGATCCCTATGTGTGGGAGGTGGGGGAAGCCCGGCTCGAAGAGGTCGCCAACGTCGAGAAGAAGATGCCGCGCGAGTATATCAGCGCGGATGGGTGGGGGATCACCGACGACTGCCGCCGCTATCTCAGCCCGCTCATCCAGGGCGAGGATTATCCCCCGTATGAAAACGGGCTGCCGCGCTATGTGCGGTTAAGGAACGAGCCCGTGGCGAAGCGGCTAGCAACAGATTTTCGGTTGGCGAAATAGCCACGGTAGCCTGGATGTAGCGGAGTGAAAGCCTACCTTACCACCTCAATCTCGTTTCGGGAATTTTCGTTCCGGCGCCGGTCTTCCTCGGCCTTTCCTTGCAACTGCCGCATGAGTAACTCTCGTGCCCTTTGCATTTGTTCGTTTCCTGCCCGCTCGTCTGCCGCCAGCTTTTCGCGTTCGGCTTCCTTAGCTTGCTGCTCGTGATAGGAGCGCCATGAATCCATCACGAGTTGCGATGCCAGCGCACCGAGGAACACACCGAGGGCGATTTGGATTACTAATTTCACTTCCCGTTAATACCTTTGCATCTCTCGGTTTCCTATTTTCTATGCGGCCGACGATATCCCGGCCGAGCAGGGATTCCGAATGAAAAAAGCCACTGCTTATTTTATAAGCAGTGGCTTAGCTGAAACCGGCGGAGCTACAGCGCCGCCTTATTTAACCGCATTGTACGCCGGCTTTTAGGGAACGGTTGGCAACGTAGCGCTGATGGCCGCTTCGCCGAGGCCGCAGTCGGTGTGTCCGAAAGCACTTGGGCTAACAATAAGGCCCTGCGATGCCGCCCCCATGTCGTAGATAATGTTGTCCGGGCGAGTGGCGTCAGGCGAAACCCCTCCGGGTACGAAATCTAGCCCTAATTCGTGACGCACGCGCCAACCAAAGTTGTGGTCCTTGCACGACGTATCGCCGCTGACACCTAGTCCACCTACGATCTCGCCGGCAGAATTGTAAAGCGCAAAACCGCCCCCAAAGACGATGTGTCCGCCTATCCGGTTCCCGACCATCGGGTCATTGGCTTGGCCGAAATTCTTGGCCGGACCTTTATAAGCGCCTTTGGGGGGGTCGACATTTGTCAGATTGGCAAACTGCACCCCCCACAAGCTGCCGCCGGGTTGGCTGGAAGCATAGAGATTGCCCGTTGAAAGCGCTAATCCCGGGAGGCTTAGGGAGTTCGCGGTATACGCTTTTGCCGCCGAAATCACGCGGCTGGCCGGCCATTGTTCATCCCGATCCGCACCGGTGAACGCAACCGCGCAGACGATACTGTCACGATTCACCACGGTCCCCCACATGTGAAGACGGAAGCCGCCATTATCTAATGGATCGCCGGCCGGCGCGGTGGCACCGGAGGCCGCGAGAGCAGCGAGTAATTCGGCGTGAGTCGGCAATCCCTGGCACGGATTGTTCCTACCTTTCTTGGCGTACGCGGCGCCCGAGGCCAGGCTCAAAGCGATGGCGCTGGCGACGGTGAGCATGGTTAAACGATTGAAAACTTGCATCGCTGATTCCTCCATGTGTTATCAGTTAACGAAAATAAACAACATTATTCCAGCTTGCTCGGCCCATGATCCCCGGCTGGCACCCTGCTGCACGGTGTGCTAGTTTTTTGCCGCGTCCCCAAGGCCGAAGCGCGGCGAGTTTAAGCGAAAGCAAGTTTTTATAGCAAGAACCGGCGGCTTTTTTGTGAAATATTGCACATTCTTTGCGTTCTTTCGCCGCACCCTAGCTCACCCGATGCAAGCATAGTTACAATAGAGCAACGACACGGAGCGTCACGGGCAAATTCGGTGAATCGTTATCCGTCGGCAAATTGTCCCCTCTACATGAAGCCCCGCGCGGCGTAGCCATGAGCTCATTAGCGACGATTACAGAACCTCCACGCACAAGCGCCGAACGCCTGGGCAGCCACTTGATTGCCGCAGGCAGGCTCTCGCGAGACGGTTTCGAGAGCGCCTTGCGCCTGGCGCAAACCAATGCCGAACATCTAGGGACGGTGCTGGTCAAACTGGGCCAGGTTTCGGAGCGGGACCTCGCGGACGCCCTCGCGGCGCTGCTCGAACTTCCGCTTCTCGCCGCGGACGACTATCCGGTCACGCCGCTCTATGAAGAACAGGTCTCGGCGAAGTTTCTGAAAACCGCCCGGGCGATCCCCGTCTTCGAGCATGATGGCGCCTTGGTCGTGGCGATGACCATGCCCGAGGATACCTATGTCATCGAGGCGCTCACGCTCGCCTGTGGGCGGCCCGTTCGGCCGGCCATCGGCGTGACTTCGGAGATCCTCGCCGCGATCGAACGGCTGTACGGAACCGGTAAAACGGTTCTCGACCAGATCGTCGATGACATCGAGACGCGAACCGAGGTGAGCGAGCAGGAAGATATCGAGCGGCTCAAGGATCTGGCCAGCGAAGCCCCGATCGTGCGCTTGGTGAACCACCTCATCAATCGCGCCATCGACTCGCGCGCCTCCGACATCCACATCGAGCCGTTCGAGAACCGGCTCAAGGTGCGCTACCGCATCGACGGCGTGCTGCACGAGGTCGAATCCCCGCCCGCCCGCTCCACCGCCGCCGTGATCTCGCGCGTGAAGATCATGGCCAAGCTAAACATCGCCGAACGCCGCCTGCCCCAGGACGGCCGCATTCAATTGCGCGTACAAGGCAAGGAGATTGATCTTCGCATATCGACGGTCCCGACACTGCACGGGGAAAGCGTGGTTATGCGGGTATTGGACAAACAGGCCATCAGCTTCGAATTCCAGCCGCTCGGTTTTAGCAACGAGGTGCTCAAGGCGTTTCTCGAGATTCTGGATCTTCCCCACGGGGTCTTGTTGGTGACCGGGCCCACGGGAAGCGGCAAGACGAGCACGCTGTACGCGGCGCTCAAGCGGCTCAATACCGCCGAGCGTAAGCTTTTCACCGTCGAGGATCCGGTGGAATACCAGCTCGAGGGCATCAATCAGATCCAGGTAAAACCGCAGATCGGCCTTAATTTCGCCAACGCCCTGCGATCCATCGTGCGCCAGGACCCCGACGTCATCATGATCGGGGAAATCCGCGATCTCGAAACCGCGCAGATCGCGGTCCAGTCGGCGCTTACCGGCCATCTGGTGCTCTCCACCCTCCATACCAACGATGCGGGCAGCAGCGTCACGCGTTTGCTGGACATGGGCGTGGAAGACTATTTACTGACTTCGACGGTCAACGGCGTCCTGGCGCAGCGTTTGGTTCGGACGCTGTGCATGCAATGCCGGCGTCCCTATGAGGCGCTGCCCGAGATCGTAGAGGAACTGAAACTGCGCGACTATGTGCAAGAAAAGAACGTCGTGCTTTATGAGCCCGTCGGCTGTCCTCAATGCGCGGGGACGGGGTTCCGAGGGCGCACCGCGATCCTCGAGTTTCTTGCCATGACGGACCCGATCCGGCGGCTGGTACTCAAGCGCGCCGATGCCGGGGAAATCCAAGCCGCGGCGATCGAAGCCCGCATGCGCACCATGTTCCAAGACGGCGTTGATAAAGCGCTCCACGGGATCACGGCTATCGAAGAGGTGTTGCGCGTGACCAGCGTCTCCTGAGCATGGCGCTTTATCGCTACAAGGCCGCCAACCCCGAGGGCGAGGTCCTCGAAGGCGAGTTGGAAGCACGCGATCAGGCCGCGGCCATCGAGCGCCTGCAATCCCTCGGTTACATCCCGATCCGGGCCGAGGAAACTCTAGCCGGGGGCGCCAGGCGCTCGGGCTGGATCACGCTGCGGCGCTCAAAGCGCTTATCGCAAGCCCAGTTAGTGGCCCTGACCCAAGAGCTCGCCACCTTGCTGCGCGCGCGGCTGCCGCTCGACCGCGCCCTGGAGGTGCTCATTGATCTCTCCGGCCAAGGAACCGCAGGCCAATTGCTGACACGCATCCGCGAGGGCGTCCACGGCGGCGCCACGCTCTCGGCCGCCATGGAAGCCCAAAGCGGCGTCTTCTCGCGGCTATATCTCAACATGTTGCGCGCGGGCGAAGCCGGCGGCGCCCTCGAGCTGGTGCTGACGCGTCTTTCCGAGTACCTCGAGCGCGCGCGGGAGTTGCAGGAGAGTGTCACCTCCGCGCTCATCTATCCGGCCATACTTCTCGGCGTGGCCGGGCTCTCGGTGCTGGTGCTCCTGGTGTATGTAGTGCCGCAATTCGAGCAGTTATTTTCGGACGCGGGCGCGGCTTTGCCGTTCGCCACCCAAGTGGTCATCTCGATGGGGAATTTTCTGCGTGATTACTGGTGGCTGCTCATTCTGGCCGCCGTGTTGATTGGACTCTATTTCCGCAAGCAACTCGCGCAACCCGCGACGCGTTACCGCTGGGACCAGCGTTTCCTCAAGCTACCCATGGCCGGAGAGCTGATCACGAAGATCGAGGTGGCGCGCTTCAGCCGCATGCTCGGCACCCTGCTCACGAACGGCGTGCCCTTGTTGAGCGGGCTATCGATCGTGAAAGAGACCCTGGGGAACCAGGTCTTGGCGGAGGGCGTGGGCATCGTCGCCGAGCGCCTGAAACACGGCCATGGGCTTGCCGAACCCTTGACAGAGATCGCTTATTTTCCTCGCCTTGCCGTACACATGGTCCGCGTGGGGGAAGAGACCGGACAGCTCGAAGAGATGCTCATGCAAGTGGCCGAGGTCTATGATCGCGAGGTGCGGGCCACCGTCAAGCGCATGCTGGCGCTCTTGGAACCGGTACTGATCCTGGGCCTCGGTCTCGTGATCGCGGCCATCATCATGTCGATCCTGGTCGCGATCTTAAGCGTAAACGAGCTTGCGTTTTAAACTTACGTCAACCAGAGGGACTTAGCGAAATGAAACGAACTAAGGAACGCCGTTCACCGCGGGGTTTCACTCTCATCGAGTTGCTGGTGGTGCTGGTGATCCTAGGGCTGCTCGCGAGCCTCGTGGGACCCCAGGTCATGAAATATCTGAGCGGGGCGAAAAGCGACACAGCGCGGCTGCAATTAGAGGATCTCGCCGCCACTTTGGACATGTACCGGCTGGAGATCGGCCGCTACCCCACGAGCGACGAGGGACTCGATGCGTTGGTCGAGGCACCGGCCGGGACCGAGCGCTGGAACGGACCGTATTTGAAGAAGAAGCAAGTGCCCAAGGATCCTTGGGGCTTCGACTATCAGTACCGGTTTCCGGGTGAGCACGGCGATTTCGACCTGTACACCCTTGGCGCGGACAACGCCGAGGGCGGTGAGGGCGAGAACCGGGACATCGCCAATTGGAATTAGCACGTGCCCTCTCCGGCAGGATTCACCCTCGTCGAGCTATTGGTGGTCTTGGTCATCGGCGGCCTCATGCTGGCGCTGGTCCCGCCCATGTTCTCGAAAGGCGCGACGGGCGTGGAGCTGCGATCCGCCGCGCGCGAACTGGCCGCGGCGCTACGTTACGCCCGTAGCCGGGCGATTAACCGCCACGTCGAATCCACCGTGACGGTAAACGTCGCCGATAAGCGCTATGTGATCAGCGGACGCAAAGGTACCCGGACGCTACCGCAAGGGGCGGACATCAAGCTCGACACCGCCCGCTCGCAGACGCGTTCCGTAACCACCGGGGCGTTTCGATTCTACCCGGACGGCAGCTCGACGGGCGGCCAGATCACCCTCGCGAGCGGGCCTTTACGCTATGTCGTCGATATCAGTTGGTTGACCGGCCGCGTTGCGATTCACTGATCACAGCCGGCGCGCGCGCGGCTTTTCCTTACTCGAGGTTTTGGTCGCGTTCTCGATCTTGGCCATCGCCTTAGGCGTGCTGCTGCAAATCTTCGCTACCGCCCTGCGTAGCAGCAAGCTCGGCGCCGACTATACGGAGGCGGTCTTGTGGGCCGAATCGTTGCTGGCGGACGTGGATCTGGAGACGGCGCCGTCCGGCGAGGAGTCGGGAGAGACCGGTGGCCGCTATCAGTGGACACGCCGCATCGAACCCTATTTTCCCGCCCATCTCGACCCGGAAAAGCTGCCGCTCGACGCCTACCGAGTCACGGTCAGCGTGCTCTGGCAAGAAGCCGCGAAAAGGCGCGCGGTCAGTCTAATAAGCTTGAGGCTTCGGCCGCGGCCGCGCCGATGACGACGCAGCAGCGCGCGGGCGGCGGATTCACGCTCGTCGAACTCTTGCTCGCACTTACACTCACCGGCCTCATCATGGTGGCGCTCTACAGCGGATTGCGGATCGGGACCCGCGCCTCCGATGCCGCCGAGACGCGGGCAGCCCTGACCGAGGATCAGCGGGCGGTCGCCGGTTTCATCTCCCGCCAGATAACCCGCGTCTATCCCCTCGTCTGGCTCGACCAAGCCGAACAGCAGATTGTATTTCGCGGCGGATCTCGATCCCTGACTTTTACCGCTAACTCGCCTGTCCGGGGTGAGCCGGGCGGGCTTTATATCGGCGCGATCGAGCTCGTTAGCGGCGGCCGGCTCGTATTCGCCTATTGGCGCGCGGAACCCGATCTCGACGACCCGTTGGTGGCCCCCGAGCACGCCCGACGGACCGTGATACTCAACCACGTTAAGGACGCCCTGTTCTCATACTACGGGAAATCCCGCCGCGTCACCGGATGGCACGACACCTGGAACGATGACCAACGCCTTCCGGCGCGGATGCGGCTCATTATCAACACCACAAGGCATGGCGACTGGCCCGTGCTCGTGATCCCGATCCATGCGGAACCGGACACCGGTGAGCCACAACTGCTCATGCAAACCCCCGAATCCGCAGACGAATCGGACCCGAACCTGGATTCTGATGAGTTCGGCGATGACGATCCCGGTGATTTCTAGTATTGCTAGTGTGGTGTCTCTGAAATACCTATACAGTCACCAATATGTCGATACCGCCTTCGTCATTCCCGCGAAAGCGGGAATCCAGCGTCTTTTGTGGATTCCGGGTCTCCGGCGCTTCGCACCTTCGCCCGGAATGACGGCGCAAACGCGGCCCGTTATTTACGAGACACTACACAGTAGAGCGTTTCGCGAATTCATTTAGGGGCATTTCTAAAAATAATCGTCATTCCGGCGAAAGCTGGAATCCAGGCCCTACGCTGGTTTCCTGGATACCAGCTTCCGCTGGCATGACGTCAAACTGAAACCCACTAATAGCGTTCCGGACGTTTACGCACTATGAAAGCTATACAGGCGCCGGCGATGGAGCAGGGATTCGCGCTCCTGATCGTCCTCTGGGTCGTGGCCTTACTGAGCATCGTAGCCGCCAGTTTGGCCTTCAGCATGCGAACCGAGACCACGCTGGCTCACGATCTCGTGGCACAGGCACAGGCCCGCGCGCTCGCCGAGGCGGGCGTGTATCGGGGCATCCTTGAACTGTACAATCGCGATCGCTTGCGCCGCTGGCGCGGCGATGGCAGCCCTCACCGGGTACGCCTCGCCGGTGTGCCAATCACGGTGTCACTGCAGGACGAAGCAGGCAAGATCGACCTCAATAGCGCTCAACGCGGCTTGCTCGACGCCTTGTTCCGGGTATCGGGTATCGAAGACGACCGGCGTGATGCGCTGCTCGACGCAATAGAAGACTGGCGCGACCCGGATAGCTTGCGGCGCTTGAACGGCGCCGAAGATCAAGAATACGAAGCGGCCGGCAGGACCCACGGGGCCAAGGACGCCGCGTTCAACACGGTCGAGGAGTTGCAACAGGTGCTCGGTGTGACGCCGCGCTTGTTCAAGCGTCTGCGGCCCGCGCTTACCGTGCACTCCCATTCGGCCGGGATAGACGATCGGGTGGCCCCGCCCGCGGTCCTGCGGGCATTGCTGCTATCCGGTGAAGACGCCGAGCGTGATCTTGAGGAAGCCCTTGCCCGGCGCGACGATGCCGCGGAACCGGGCCAGAACGCGCGCGATACGCTCAAGCCGATCACCGACGCTCGCTTTGTTGTGCCAAGTAATGGTGTAATCTATACCGTGCGGGCCGAGGCCAGGTTACCGCCCCAGACGCGCGCGTCCATAGCTGCAACTATAAAGCTAGTTCACCGCTCCGGAAAACCGTATACCGTGCTCGCGTGGCAGGAAGGCGATTGAGAGTTAGAGAAAAAAGCAGTGTCTAGCGACTCGAGGCTAAACATCGATTGGGTGCGGGCACAGGCACACGCATTCTTCGATTGGTGGTCGAGTGAGCTTTGGATGCTGTTGCCGGACTCGATACGGCGGCTGGCGAGCATAGAGCCGGAACGCTGGGTCATTCAGTGGCTCGACACCGAGATCGAGGTTGGCCGGGAGGACGGCGTGCAGGATCCCGCCGCGCCCCGCTTTCGCTTTTCCACCACCGCCCCCTCGGAGGCTGCGTTGGCGGCATTGCGGCATCTCGGGAGCGATCGGACGCCCGCAATCGAAGTGATACTTGAACTACCGCCGCAGCGCGTCTTGCGCCGGGAGGTACACCTACCGCTGGCCGCCGAGGAAAACCTCAGGGAGGTCCTCGGTTACGCCATGGACCAGGAGACGCCGTTTAAAGCCGGCCAGGTTTACTACGACTTTCGTCTCCTCGAACGAGTTACCGCAGCAAAGCGTCTGCGGGTCGAGCTGGTCGCCATCCCTCGCGCCTCATTGGATGAGATCCTCGGCAAACTCGCGCCGTTCGGCCTGCATCCCGACCGGGTACGGACGCCGGAAGCGAGAGACAACGGCAATGAGATCAATTTACTGCCGCTCGACCGGCGGCGGGTGAAAACGCCTGTCTGGCAGGGCCTGAATCTCGCCCTCGCGGCCGCCGCTGCCGGTCTACTGGCCGGCGCCGTGACCGTACCCTTGATACAGAAGCAGCGGTCCATTACCGTGATCGAGAGCCGAATCGCCGAAGTTAAGACCAAGGCCCGAGCCGTGGACGATCTGCATCGGCAGCTCGAAGTCTTGGCCAGCGACTCCCGCTTTCTCATCGAGAAAAAGAAAACAACGCCAGTCACGATCGGGGTTCTGGACGAGCTTACGCGCGTGCTGCCCGACGACACCTGGCTGTACCAGTTTGAGATCAACGGAACGGAAATGACGATGCAAGGTGAATCTTCCACCTCCTCAGCGGTCATTGGCCTCGTAGAGGCATCGCCGTTATTCAAGAATGCCTCGTTTCGGTCGCCCGTGACCCAAAACCGCTTAACCGGCGCCGAGCGTTTCAATCTCGCCGCCGAAGTGGAGACCGACTCATCGTGATGGAGCGCCTCACCGCGGGTCAACGCCAAGGGGCGGCCGTCGGCCTACTCTTACTACTGCTCGCCGCGTTGTACATGGTCTTGATTCAACCGCTGGTTTCGACCTATCGAGATTACGGGGAGCGAATCGCGGATCTCCAGAATCGACTGGCCGGTTACGAGCGCGTCGCGAGCCGTAGCACCGACTTACAGCAACAGTCTGTGCGGCTCAAGGAGCAACTATCCAAGCAACAACGCGGGTATTTGCAGGGCAAAACGCGCGCACTCGCGGCCGCGGAGATGCAGCAGCATGTTAAGAAGGTCGTTGAAGCAAACGCCGGACGGCTCAACAGCATTCAGATCATGCCCGACACGACGGAGAACGGGGACAAAACCGACGTCAAGCAACCCGTATCGATCAAGGTCCAAATGTTGGGTTCCACCGAGACGGTACAACGCGTGTTTCACACCTTGGAGGCAGGACAGCCGCGCATGTTTGTCGATCAAGTGTATCTGCGCGGCCGGAGCGCTTACCAGTTCCGGCCGGGTAAACCACCGAATGACGAGATGGATATTCGCTTTAGTCTCTCCGGCTTTATGGCGCTTGAGAAGTCGTGAAAGCGCTAGGGTCCATGAGTGCCGTCACCCTGACGCTGGGCGCGCTGTGTACGCTACTGGGTCTCGTGCTCGCCTATGAGTTTGCCGTCCCCTCGGAACCAGTGCAGGTCGACGCGGCATCTGCGGACCTGCCTTGGAAGGCGCCCGCCGTCGAAAGCGACTTTACCTTACCGCCGTTGAGTCAATTCCAGGAAATCATCACCCGCCCCCTATTCTTGAAGACCCGCCGTCCGGCACCGAGCGCGAATACCGGCGCCGCGACGCAGTCCACTGCGGATACCCCTTTGAGCAAGTATGCCGTCTCGGGCGTCGTGATCACGCCCGAGCAACGCTTCGCCTTGATTCGCGGAATTAACGACAACATGCTTCAGCGCGTCGCGGACGGCCAGGCGTTTCATGGTTGGACCGTGAAAGCGATCGAGCATGATGGTGTGGTTTTCACACGGGAGCGGGAACAAGAACGTCTACCGCTGCTCCGCAAGACCCCGGAGAAGTTCAAGGTGGCTGCCCAGCGCGCCGCGCTCCTGGCCCGCAGACAACCCGCCGTCCCCGCGCCACGGAAGCCCGCCGCGCCACGCCAAGCTAGGGATCCCGAATCCGGCGATCCGCCCGAAAAAGGCCCTGACGATTAACGAACCTTTTTTAGAAGTGATGTTATATTTATAAAATAACACCATGACTATGAAGATTTTTGTATTAAGTTCAGTTATAGTAGCGGGATAATTGTCCGCTGGCCGGCACAGGCTCCTCACCACACCTTCGCGCGACTTGCTAAGCTGTAATGGCCTTCAGCTCTCTATGGGTTCGATGGATCTTAGTAGTCGCCGGCCTTAGCGTTGGTGGCGCCTGTGCCGTGTCGCGTCCCCACAAGGCGGAACCGAGCGTTTCCATCGCCGGCGCGCCGTCGCCCCCGGTGATCCAGCCCGCGCCTCCGCCCATCAGCGAGTTCATCTCGCTGGAAGACCCCGACGGCAAGAAACCCCTTAAGACCAAAGTCGAGATGTATCCCGGGAGCGGTACTTTCGTGAAACCGCAAGGCGGATACAAAGGTCCACCGCCGAGTGACGATACGGGAGAATACACGCTCAACTTCGAAAACACCGATTTGCAGGAGGTGGTTAAGGCGGTCCTGGGCGATCTCCTCAAGGAGAACTATTTCATCGACCCGAAGGTGGCCGGGACGACCACGATCCAGACGACTCGGCCGCTCAAGCGGCACGAGTTGTTGCCGACGCTGGAAAACCTGCTGCGCTTGAACGGCGCTTCGTTGCTGCGAACCGAAGGCATGTACAAGATCCTCCCCTCCGCGCAAGCCGCCCGCGGTTCCCCGCCATCGTCGGTGAGCCGGCTCGCGGCCGCGCGTGGTTATACGATTCGCGTCGTGCCGCTGCGTTACATCTCCGCCCGCGAGCTCCACAAGTTAATCGAGCCCTTCTTGCCTCAAGACGCGCCCCAAATCGTAGACGCGCAACGCAACCTTTTGATCCTGACCGGGAGCGAGCAGGAAATCCAAGCCGCCGTGGAACTCGTGGAGCTGTTCGACGTGGATTGGCTCAGCGGGATGTCGATGGCGCTGTTCAAGCTTCAGCACGCCGATGTCAAGTCGCTGCACGGCGAGCTGGAAAAGATCTTCGGGGATAAAGACAGTCCCTTGACCGGTGTTGTCCGGATGGTGCCGGTGGAGCGCCTCAACGCGCTGCTCGTCGTCTCCTCGCGTCCAGATTATCTCGACCAGGCGCGGAACTGGGTCGAGCGCTTGGATCAGATCGGCGAATCGGTCAGCCCGCGTCTCTATGTTTATCGCGTACAGAACGGCAAGGCGGCTGATCTTGCCGCCGTGCTCGGCGGGATCTACGGCGCCGAGGCGAAACCCTCCGCACCGGGCGCGCCACCGCCGGAATTCGCTCCCGGCGAAACCCAAACCACGCTCGAAAGCGAGGCCGAGGAAGCCGGTCTCTCGACCCGTCGTTCGAAGGCCAAAGGGCAGGAACGCGGCGGAGTGTCGGTGGTCGCGACCGAAACTTTGCGCATCATCGCCGATGAGACCAACAACGCACTTCTGATCATGGCCAAGCCGCAGGACTACAAGATGATCGATGCCGCGCTGAAACGCCTGGATGTCATTCCGCTGCAGGTCCACATTGAGGCGAGCGTGGTTGAGGTCACGCTGACCGACAACCTTCGATATGGTATCCAGTGGTTCTTTAACAACAAAGTGAACGACGAGCGACGCGGTCGAGCGACCTTGGATTTAGGCGATGCGGCGGATTTAGCAGCGTTGGGGGGGGTTCCTAATTTTTCATATGCGATTTTCGATTCAAATAATGACGTCAGAGTGGTGCTCAACGCCCTCGCGGAAGAGACCAAGCTGAACGTGTTGTCCTCCCCTTCCTTAATGGTCTTGGATAATCAAACCGCAACTATCAAAGTTGTAAACCAAATCCCCGTGGTGACCACGCAACAACAATCCACCCTCGTGGACACCTCGAACCTTCTTAGCCAGGTCGAGTTCAAAGACGCCGGTGTTATCCTCGAGGTGACGCCGCGGGTTAACCTCGGCGGACGCATCACGCTCGATCTCACTCAAGACGTGACCGATGTCGGCGATCCCGTACAGCCTTCGGGCAACCGTTCGTTCTTCCAGCGCAACATTCAAAGCGCGGTGACCGTCCAGAGCGGCGAGACCCTCGTACTCGGCGGCTTGATCAGCGAGAACAAAAGCAGTGGCAACAGCGGTATCCCGTTCCTCAAGGACCTACCGGTGCTCGGGGCTCTCTTCGGCGGGACGGAGGATAACCTCAGGCGCACGGAGCTTATCGTCCTGCTGACCCCGAGGGCCGTTCGCGACCAGGCCGAGGCACGCGCGGTGACCGACGAGTTCCGGCACCGGCTGCGCGAGCTCGAGACGACGGGTCCGGGAGGATAACGGATAATCGGCCGATAGCGAGCGGCGGTTGGCACGCGCTATACTTTTCCGCGCGAGGGGATGCCCGGGGCATCCTCCTAATAATAATCGGGGGCACTCAGCAGAGCGATCCCAACCAAAAAACGAGGAGAACCATCCATGACACCGAAAGAAATCATCGATCTCATCAAGGCCAAGAACATCGAAATCCTGGACCTCAAATTCCAGGATTTCCCCGGCACCTGGCAGCATTTTTCGATACCAGTGAGCCAGGCCGCGCCGGAAATCTTCGACGAAGGACTGGGTTTTGACGGATCCAGCATCCGTGGCTGGCAAGCGATCCATGCCAGCGACATGATGGTGGTGCCGGACCCGGTCACGGCCGTCATCGACCCCTTTACCGAATGCCCGACACTCTCGTTGATCTGCAATATCGTCGATCCGGTCACCCGCGAGCAATATTCACGCGATCCCCGCTACGTCGCGGCCAAGGCCGAAAATTACCTGAAGAGCTCCGGCATTGGCGATATCGCGTACTTCGGGCCGGAAGCGGAGTTCTTCATCTTCGATGGCATTCGCTTCGACCAAAATGCCCACGAGGGTTATTACCACGTCGAGTCCGCGGAAGGGGTGTGGGACTCGGGGAGCGACAACGGCCCGAACCTGGGCCACAAACCGCGCCACAAGGAAGGCTACTTCCCCGTACCCCCGACCGACTCGCAGCAAGACATTCGCACCGAGATGATCCTGGAGATGGAGAAGGCCGGGATCGTGGTCGAAAAGCACCATCACGAAGTGGCCACTGCGGGGCAAGCGGAGATCGATCTGCTTTACGACTCACTCACCCGCATGGCCGACAAGATGATGATGTACAAGTACATCGTCAAAAACGTCGCCTTGCGACACGGCAAGACCGTCACCTTCATGCCGAAACCGCTGTTCGGGGATAACGGATCGGGCATGCACACCCACCAGAGTATCTGGAAAGGGGGTCAGCCGCTCTTTGCCGGCGACAAATATGCCGGGGTGAGCGATCTCTGCCTGTGGTACATCGGAGGCATCTTGAAGCATGCCCCGGCGCTTTGCGCTTTCGTGGCCCCGACCACCAACTCCTACAAGCGCCTCGTGCCCGGCTTCGAGGCTCCCGTTAATTTGGCCTATTCCTCGCGCAACCGCTCGGCGTCGATCCGCATCCCGGTATATTCCCCGAGCCCCAAGGCCAAGCGCATCGAAGTCCGCTTTCCCGATCCCTCCTGCAACCCCTATCTGGCCTTCGCGGCGATGCTAATGGCGGGTCTCGATGGAATCATGAACAAGATCAACCCGGGCGATCCGCTCGACAAGAATCTCTACGACTTGCCCCCCGAGGAGCTGGCCAAGGTCCCGAGCTGTCCCGCTTCGCTCGAAGCCGCGCTCGACGCGCTAGAGAAAGACCACGACTTTTTATTCCGGGGAGATGTCTTTACCGCCGATGTCATCGAGACCTGGCTCGACTACAAGCGCGCCAAGGAATGTGATCCCATCCGGCTGCGTCCGCACCCCTATGAGTTCGCACTTTACTACGACGCGTAAGCGTTCCGAAGGCGGAGCACCGCCCTCCCCGCGCGCTCGTAGCTCAGGGAGCTGTAATTAAAAGCCTGGTCAAAACTCGAGGTGCTTGGGCGTGCGCGGGAACGGGATCACGTCGCGGATGTTGGTCACCCCGGTCACGAGCATCAGGAACCGCTCGAAGCCGAGTCCGAAACCGCTGTGAGGTGCGCTGCCGAAGCGGCGCGAGTCCAGATACCACCAATAGTGTCCCTCGTCGAATCCCATCGCGTTGATGCGCGACCGGAGCACATCGTAGCGCTCTTCGCGCTGGCTGCCGCCGATGATTTCTCCGATCCTCGGCACCAGGACATCCATCGCGGCGGCCGTACGTCCATCGTCGTTGAGCCGCATGTAGAACGCCTTAATGTCCTTGGGATAGTTATAGACGATGACCGGTTTCTTAAAATGACGCTCGGTGAGGTAACGCTCGTGCTCGGTTTGCAGATCGGAGCCCCATGCCGGCTCGAACTCGAAGGATTCGCTCGAGCGCCGCAGAAGCTCGATGGCATCGTCGTAAGGCAAGCGTTCAAAGGCGCTCCCGGCGATATTCTCAAGTGTCGCCATTAAGGCCGGATCGACGAAACGCGCGAAGAGCCGCAGATCCTCGCGGCAGCGATCCAGCGCGTCGGTGACGAGATAGCGGATGAACTCCTCCGCGAGGTCCATGTCCGCGTCGAGATCATAAAACGCCATTTCCGGTTCGATCATCCAAAATTCGGCCATGTGACGGGCGGTGTTGGAATTCTCGGCGCGGAAGGTCGGACCAAAGGTGTAGATCTCACCGAGCCCGAGCGCGAACATCTCCCCCGAGAGCTGGCCGGAGACCGTCAGCTTCGCTTCTTTTCCGAAGAAATCCTCGCTGAAATCGACCTGCCCGTCTCGCTTCGGAACGTTTCTCAAGTCCAGCGTGGTGACGCCGAACATTGCTCCGGCCCCTTCGCAGTCCGAGGCGGTCAGGATCGGGGTATGGATATAGCAGAAACCGCGGTCTTGGAAAAATTGGTGAATAGCATGCGCAAGCCGCGAGCGCATGCGGAACAGGGCGCCGTATTTATTGGTGCGCGGCCGCAGGTGGGCGATGGTGCGCAAGAATTCGTCGGAATGCCGCTTCTTCTGCAGCGGGTAATCCGCGGGACAGGTCCCGATGACCGTGATCCTATCGGCTTGGATCTCCCACTGCTGCCCGCTCCCCGGAGAGGCAACCAGCTTGCCTTCGACCGCAATCGCCGCGCCGGTGCCGAGATCCTTTGCTTCAGAATAGTTGCCGATTCCGGCGTCCACGATGACCTGGATGTTTCTGAGACACGACCCATCGTTGATCTCGAAAAAGGAAAAATCCTTGGAATCCCGGCGGGTCCTGACCCACCCCTTGACGAGCACCCGCTCGCGCGGGGCGTCGCCATCGAGGAGTGTCACGATTTTGTCTCGTTTCAGCGCAACGGTCTCTTTCACGGATCCCTAACTTCTTTCAGGTCTTAGGCAAGGTAACGCCGCGCTGCCCCTGGTACTTTCCTCGGCGGTCTCGATAAGAGGTCTCGCAGGGATCATCCGATTCGATAAAGATCACCTGCGCGACGCCCTCATTTGCATAGATCTTCGCGGGCAAGGGCGTGGTGTTCGAAAACTCCAAGGTCACATGCCCTTCCCATTCGGGCTCCAAGGGGGTGACGTTGACGATGATTCCGCAGCGGGCATAGGTCGACTTCCCGAGACAGATGGTGAGCACATTGCGCGGGATACGGAAGTACTCGACGGTGCGCGCGAGCGCGAAGGAGTTCGGCGGGATGATGCATACGCTCGCCGCCACATCAACGAAGCTCTGCGGATCGAAATTCTTGGGATCGACGATGGTGGTATTGATGTTGGTGAAGATCTTAAACTCGTTGGCGCAGCGGATATCATAGCCGTAGCTCGAGGTGCCGTAGGAAATGAGCCTGCCGTCACCGTTGGCGCGAACCTGGCCGGGCTCGAACGGTTCGATCATGCCATGCTCTGCGGCCATGCGCCGGATCCAGCGATCCGATTTTATGGACATCCTTACGTATTCTGGATCACGATCTTCGGGAAGCGCGCCGAGTAGTCCTTGGCTCGCAGCGAGAGCTTCGCCGCTATCTTGCGCGCGAGGTCGTGGAAGATCCGCGCCGCCCGCGAGCCGGGGTCCATGGCCACCGTCGGCCGGCCATTGTCCACCCCCTCGCGGATCCCGATCTCGAGCGGCAAGGATCCGAGGAGATCCACGTGGTACTGCGCGGCCATGGAAGCGCCGCCGCCTTGGCCGAAGATGGGCTCCTCGTGCCCGCACTGGCTACAGACGTGCGTACTCATGTTTTCGACGATGCCGAGCACCGGCACCTCGACCTTCTCGAACATTTTGAGCGCTTTGCGCGCATCAAGCAGCGCGATGTCTTGCGGCGTGGTGACGATCACCGCGCCGCTGACCGGGATTTTCTGGCACAAGGTCAATTGAATGTCGCCCGTGCCGGGCGGGAGATCCACGACCAAGTAATCGACGTTGCGCCACTTCGTACCGGTGAGCAACTGCTCCAGGGCCGAGGTCACCATCGGGCCGCGCCAGATCATCGGCGTCTCTTCGTCGATGAGATTGCCGATCGAGATGGCTTGGACGTGATAGCTAACCAAAGGCTCAAAGGATTTACCGTCGATGGTCTCGGGTTTCCCGCGGCAGCCCAACATCCGGGGCTGGCTCGGACCGTAGATATCGGCATCGAGGATCGCGGCCTGCGCGCCTTGGGACTGAAAGGCGAGCGCCACGTTAACCGCAACGGTTGATTTACCCACCCCACCCTTGCCCGAAGCGACGGCGATGATATTCTTGACCTCGGGTAAGGGAGAGACGCCCTTTTGCACCGAATGCGAAATGATCTTCTGAGTGACCCCGACACTTGCCTCGCGAACGCCCTCGACATTGCCGAGTACTTCCTTGAGCGCACCCTTCAAGGATTCGCTCCAGTCTTTGATCGGATAACCGAGTTCGACCGCGACGCGCACGCAATCGCCGTCGATGCGTATATCTTTGACTGCCTTGGCGCTGACGAGATCACATCCGAGATAAGGGTCTTGATAGCGCCTCAGCGCGGCTTCGATGTGCTCTTTCGTGACGGTTGTCATCATAGATTTCGGCCAGGATTTCGGCCAGGCGGACGAACGGCTATTTTACACTATATCCTAAGGTTGCAAGACGCAATGACACGGCATTGGCTTGATGTTAACTTAAGAAATCCCTATTGAAGGAGTATTACCGCCGTGAACGGACCGAGAGACATCCTGGTCACCAGCGCCCTCCCCTACGCCAACGGTCCCATTCACCTCGGGCACCTGGTCGAATACATTCAAACCGACATCTGGGCGCGGTTCCAGCGGATGCGCGGCCACCGCTGCTACTACGTGTGCGCCGACGACACCCACGGCACGCCCATCATGCTGCGCGCCGAGGCCGAGCAGGTCGCCCCCGAGCAACTCATCGCGCGGATGCAGGGGGAACACCTGCGCGATTTTACGGAGTTTCACATCGCATTCGACAATTACTATTCAACCAACTCGCAAGAGAACCGCGCGTTGGCCGAGGGCATCTACCTGAAGCTAAAAGCCCGGGGGCTGATCGAAGCGCGCACCATCGAGCAGCTCTACGATCCGGTCAAGAACATGTTCCTGCCGGATCGGTTTATCAAGGGTGAATGCCCGCGCTGTCATGCCCGGGACCAGTACGGAGACGCCTGTGAGATCTGCGGCGCCACCTATCAACCGACCGAGCTTATCAATCCCTATTCCGCCCTCTCCGGCGCGGCTCCGATCCGCAAGCAATCAGATCATTATTTCTTTCGCTTGAGCCAGTGCGAGGACTTTCTCAGGGAATGGACGCGCGCCGGTCACTTGCAGCCCGAAGCCGCCAACAAACTCAATGAATGGTTCACCGCCGGTCTTAAAAATTGGGATATCTCGCGCGATGCCCCGTATTTCGGTTTCGAGATCCCGGAGGCGCCGGGGAAATATTTCTATGTCTGGCTGGATGCACCGATTGGTTACATGGCGAGTTTCAAGGATCTCTGCGAGCGCGCGGGACTCGACTTCGAGGCGTACTGGGGAGCGGCGTCGAAGGCCGAGCTCTATCACTTCATCGGGAAAGACATTCTCTACTTTCATGCCTTGTTCTGGCCCGCATTGTTGCATTATTCGGGCTACCGCACGCCCTCCCGCATCTTCGCGCATGGCTTCCTCACCGTGAACGGAGAGAAGATGTCCAAGTCGCGCGGGACCTTTATCACTGCCCGCAGCTACCTCGATCACATCAAAAACCCCGAGTACCTGCGCTACTACTATGCCGTTAAGCTCAACGGCACGATGGAGGACATCGACCTCAATCTCGCGGACTTCGCCTCCCGCGTAAATGCGGATCTGATTGGAAAATACATCAACATCGCGAGCCGGGCGGCCGGATTTATCACCCGGCGCTTCGACGGCGAATTGGCTGCTGCGGTTCACTGTCCGGAGGACGCCCGCGCGCTGATCCAAAACTCCTTGGACACGGCCGGCCCGATTGCCGAAAATTACGAAGGCCGTAATTACGGGGCGGTCCTGCGCGAAGTCATGCGCGTCGCGGACACCGTCAACCAATACTTCGACCGGCACCAACCTTGGATACTAGAAAAAAATCCCGTTCGTAAGGAAGAATTGCAACTGGTCTGCTCAAAGAGCTTGCATGCGTTTTATGTCCTTTCGGTCTACCTCGCGCCCATCCTCCCCAATCTCACGGAAAGGGTCGCGCGGGATCTTTTTGGACTCGACCGGAGTTTTAACTGGCGTGATCTGGACACCCTGCCAGCACGTATTCGCCCTTACCGGCACTTGATCACGCGCATCGACCCCAAAACCATCGAGGCCCTAGTCGCCGCGAATCGTGAGAGCTTGAAACCGAGCACGGTTGCTCCTTCGGCCACGCTTGCTAGCGAAACAATTACCGTCGAAGACTTCGGCAAGATAGATCTGCGCATCGCCCGCATCGTCAATGCCGAGCCCGTCGAGGGCGCCGATAAACTCGTTAAACTCTCTGTCGATCTCGGCGGCGCGCAACGCACGGTATTCGCCGGTATCAAGTCGGCCTACGCCCCCGAGCAGTTGATCGGCCGGCTCACCGTGGTCGTCGCCAATCTCGCGCCGCGCAAGATGCGTTTCGGGGTTTCCGAGGGCATGGTGCTCGCCGCCGGCGCGGGCGGAAAGGACATCTTTCTGCTCGCCCCCGATGAGGGTGCGCAACCGGGCATGCGGGTGAAATAGCCCGCCGGTCAACATCAGTGACACCTCAGCGGCTCACGGTGATGCGCCATCGGCGGCAGCCGCGTCATTGCCTATCCTAAAGGCGTTGGCTGGAATGCGACTGTCCCGTCGGCCGGTACGTTCTATTTTCTTCCCGTTGACCGAGGGATCAGGCGGTATTACTATGTTAATACCTTCGTTAATGGAGCACCAGTGATGTCCATCACGAGCCTCAAGCTGTCTGATGAGTTAAAGGAACGCATCGCTGCCCTCGTGGAGGGAAGCGGCCAGTCCGCGCATGCATTTATGGTAGAAGCCATCGCAAGAGAGACTGAACGCGCGGAGTTGCGTCGCCAATTCCTTGAGGATGCTCGCAAGGCTGAGGGCGACGTGCTACGTGCCGGCAAAGTGTATGATGCCGAGGAGGTCTTTGACTATCTTGAAGCTAAGGCGAAGGATGGAGGCGCCAAGCGCCCGCGTGCCAAGACATGGCAGCGGTCCAGCTGAGTCCGCGCGCAGTAACGGATCTCGAGCGGATATTTGAATTCATTGCCGAACGCGACCCCACTGCGGCCCTCGCGACGATAAAAGGCGTTCGCGAAGCAGTCCAGCTCCTGGCACGCCACCCCCTGATCGGCCGCCTCGTTGACACTCACTGCCGTGAGCTGGTTATCTCGAAGGGGCGTACCGGTTACGTTGCATTATATCGTTGGTTCGAGGCGACCGAGAGTCTATTCCAATGCAAGATGAGTCTGAAGGGAGGGCTTATTTCTAATACAAGATGAGTCTGAAGTAAGGCGGCGACTGTTCATGATGGGAGGATGAAGACCATCATGAACGACGGACAATTAGA